>DAOVGU010000068.1 GCA_030672255.1 bacterium | reverse complement strand
CTCCCTTATTCCTTCTTCATCTCCCTGGCTGGGCATATGGGTTGTATGCATATCACTTCCGTTCAGCTTTGAGAGATTTTTTATAGATAATGCGGCAGCGGGATTCATCGTAGAGGCTATTGCCAATGCTACCAAGGTCTCTTCCACATTCAGGCTGGTTGCCTTTTCTCGCAAATTTCCTTTCATCTTGGCAATATTTTGAATTATCTGTTTGGGAAGGAGATCAATCCTTTTCGGAATTCTTGATAATTTTTTTATAACATTGATGATTACCGCAGACTCAGCATGGAGAAGAGAAGAATTTTCCCCTTTCTCAATGATTCCATCGATTTGTAAAGCAGCACCACAGTAAAAATCTATCTTGTCCTTTTTTCTTATTGCCCTCTTTTTTGACTCTGTAGCTGCCTTTCTTGCCACTTGCACCACTTTCCTATCTTCCTCTTTTAAATTTAATTTTTGCATTATCTTTTCCATTCTTCCGATCGTTTCCTTTTCTATTATCCCCAGTAAAAATTCCCTTTTATAGCGAAAATATCTTCTTATTATTTCCTGTTTCGCCGCTTTTTTCACGATGTTATCATCAATTATCCCTTCTTTTGTCATACTAACACCCATATTGGTTGGTGATTTGTAGGTTATATCAGAAACCTCTTCTATTATCTTCTCCATTATGGCGAAATTTTCTATGTCTCTATTATAGTTAATAGCTGTTTTGTGATAAGCCTTCAGATGGTAAGGATCAATCATGTTCTTATCTCCAATATCAGCGGTTGCCGCCTCATAAGCAAAATTTACCGGATGCTCAAGAGGAAAATTCCATATCGGAAAAGTTTCGAATTTTGCAAACCCTGATTTTTTATTCCGTTTTGAATCGTGATATAGCTGAGAAAGACAGGTTGACATTTTTCCGCTTCCCGGACCTGCTCCAGCAACGATTACTATCGGTCTTTCTGTCTTTATGTAAGGATTTTTTCCGTATCCTTCCCGGCTTAATATTTTATTTGTATCGGCTGGATAACCTTGAATTTCTGCTTGCAAGTACGTTTTTATCTTTTGATTTTCCAGATATCTCTTCAGCTTTAACGCCTGTTCTTCTCCACTGAAACGGTTTATTATTACGGCATTGACCCGAAGGCCAAGATATTTCAAATCGTTTATTGTTTTAATGGTCATACTTTCGTAACTCAAGTTATAATCACCCCTTATCTTTCCCTGCTCGATGTCTTTTGCCGAAACACAAAAGATTATTTCAATCTTATCTCCAAGTTGTTTGAGAAGAAAAACCTTTGTGTTAGGGTCATAGCCGGGCAATACCCGAGAAGCATGGAAGTCATAACAGATCTTACCGCCGAACTCAAGATACAATTTGTTCTTGAATTTTTTCACCCTTTTAAGTATCGCTGACGTTTGTGCTTTCAAATATTTTTTAGTATCAAACCCTTTTCTCATAAATTTTAGCAGAGTGATCCCTGCTTTCGCAGGGACTGCAACTACAATTTTAAAGAACCGCAAAGAGTTTTTCTAACTCATAAGAAGTAACCTGACTCTTATAATGATTCCACTCGATTCTTCTATTCTCCAACAACTTAGTAAAGATATGTTCTCCTAAGGTTCGGCGCAATAGATCGCTTCCTTCCGCTATCTTTATTGCTTCATAAAGACTTTCGGGAAGGGTAGTGATTCCAGCATCTTTTCGTTCCTTTTCTGTCATTTGATAAACATTTCCTTCCGTAGAGGAAGGGGATTCATATGCATTTTTAATGCCTTCTAAACCAGCGGCCAACATCACGGCAAAAGCCAAATATGGATTGCACGCAGGATCCGGGGATCTGAATTCAACCCGTGTATCTCTCTCATTGCCTGGCTGATACTCAGGCACCCTGATAAGGTCAGAACGATTTTTCAAAGCCCAGGTAAGATATACAGGTGCCTCATAACCCGGCACCAATCTCTTGTAAGAATTTACCCATTGATTGGTTACCACAGTAATTTCGGGGCTATGGTGCAGGAGACCGGCAATATATTGTTTGGCTACCTTCGAAAGACGATTTTTATCCTTGCGATCGAAAAAGGCATTTTTATTCTCCCGAAAAAGGGATTGATGGATATGCATTCCATTACCATTCTCCCCATAAATAGGTTTGGGCATGAATGTAGCATATACTCCGTGTTTCAAGGCAATTTCCTTTACCAAAAGCTTGCAGGTCATTATGTTATCTGCCATTGAAAGAGCGTCGGTAAACTTAAGGTCAATCTCGTGCTGGCTGGGCGCAACCTCATGATGGCTGCATTCCGCAGATATTCCCATACTCTCTAATGTCTGTATGGTTCTCTTACGGAGGTCACTGGCGACATCCATTGGTGTAAGATCGAAGTAGCCACCTCTGTCCAACAACTGGGGGGGAGGGGTTGAACTTTTAAAATAAAAGTATTCCAATTCTGCACCCATATATGAGGAAAATTTCATTTTAGAGGCCTCTTTTAATGTTTTCTTCAGTATCCAACGAGGATCCCCTTCATAAGGGGTTTTATCAGGTTTCATAATATCACAGAAGATTCGGGCGATGTTGTAGTCTTCATTCATCCCAATAGGCAATACCTGAAAGGTAGTTATATCCGGCACTGCAATCATATCACTTTCATCTATCCGGGCAAATCCCTCAATTGAGGAACCATCGAAACCAATTCCTTCATCAATAGCCCGCTTTAATTCCCCTGATGTTATGGCGACACTCTTCAAAAAGCCGAGGATATCGGTAAACCACAAATAAACAAATTTTACATTATTTTCCTTAACCTTTTTCAGAACATCTTCTTTTAAATCTACCATCATCCACACTCCTTTTTTTATTAACTACAGATGTCATTGCGAGGAGTGTCAGCAGTCTCCTCAGCTATCGCTTCGTCAGGCAGGGTGCTCACCGACTCGCACCCGACGCCAGACTTGTGCTCCTTATTCGTCGCACGGCGTCCGTGGCAATCCCTTACTTCTCTGAGAAGAGAGATTGCTTCGCTCACGCTCGCAATGACTTCGTCACTTTTGCATTTTGAATTGCCTCTTTCTAGGGGTATAGTCCCCGAATCCTTGTTGCTTCGGCAACTCTATTTACGGCTAATGTATAAGCTGCCTCCCGCATTGATATTTCCTCCTTTAAGGAAATCTCCCACACCTTGTAGAAGGCCTTAGTCATAATATCCCGTAATTTTAAATTGACCTCCCTTTCTGTCCAGAAATAACTTTGTAAACCCTGAACCCATTCAAAGTAAGAGACAGTAACTCCTCCAGTATTTGCTAATATATCTGGAACAACAAAGGCTCCTTTCTCCTTTAAAATTTTATCCGCTTCTGGTGTAGTAGGACCATTAGCTGCCTCTACAATAATCTTTGCTCTTATCCGAGAAGCATTATCTTTGGTTATTTGATTTTCGCAAGCCGCTGGTATCAGGATGTCACACTTTAGTTGCAGAAGCCCCTTGTTGGTTATAGAATCAGCCTCTTTAAATTTTGCAACTGAGCCCTCCCTTTTTTTATGTTTCCAAAGTTTTCCCACATTCAATCCATTGGGGTTATGTATACCGCCATCAATCTCACTAACCCCAATAATTTTACATCCTTCCTTTGATAAAAGATCTACTACTACCGAACCGACTTTTCCATACCCTTGAACTATCACTTTTTTTCCTTCTATATCAAGGTTAAGATGTTTCAGGGTATTAAGGAGGGTATAAACCACACCTCTTCCGGTAGATTTACTTCTTCCTTCTGAGCCGCCGATAGCAATTGGTTTCCCGGTTACTACCCCGGGTACAGAATACCCTTTGTCTATGCTATAAGTATCCATTATCCATGCCATCGTCTGGCTATCGGTGGAAATATCCGGAGCAGGAATGTCCTTCTCCGGTCCGATGATAGAAATAATTTCTGAAGTGTAGCGTCTTGTAACTCGTTCTAATTCTCCGGCAGACATTTTTAAGGGATTGCATACCACCGCTCCTTTTGCTCCTCCATAGGGGAGATTAACCACGGCACATTTCCAGGTCATCAGCATCGCCAGCGCTTTTACCTCATCAAGCGTTACCTCTGGGGAATATCTTATTCCTCCCTTGGCGGGACCACGAGTAATATTATGCTGAACTCGATAGCCGGTAAAGACTTCTACCGAACCATTATCCATCTTTACCGGAATGGAGACCGTTAATTCTCTCTTTGATTTCCGTAATTTCTTATGGATCCAGGGCTCTAAATTTATTCTTTTTGCTGTTTCATTCAATTGCTGCAAAGCCGTTTGCCAGAGATTCTCTCCTTTATTCAATGGCTCTCCTCCCCGTTTCTTTTGTTCTTACCCGAAGAGCATCTTCTACCGGTAACACAAAGATTTTACCGGCTCCTATCTGTCCGGTTTCTGCCAGGGAGCGAATAGACTCCACCATTTTTTCTACTCTTTCTTCCTCGGTTATAATCTCAATTTTAACTTTAGGCAAGAGACGAATAGGTCGGGAAGATAGACTTTTTTCTTTATATCCCCTCTGCAGACCACAGCCTCTTACTTCACTTACCGTTATTCCTTCCGCACCGAGTTTCCCGAATGCTTCCTTGATCTTATCTAATTTCTGCGGCTGAATAATACATTCAATTTTTTTAAGCATCTTGCTTCTCCTGATTAAATCCAACCCCTTATTCTCATTGCCTTTATTACGCGTTCTACCGCGATGATATAAGCAGCAAGTCGCAGGTTGACCTTTCGTACTATAGAAACATCAAGAACATTGGTAAAAGCATTGGTTATATTTTCATCCAGTCTTTCGCAAACTTCCTTTTCCTTCCAGTAATAGCCGGAGTTGTTCTGCACCCATTCAAAGTAGGATACAACCACTCCACCACTATTACACAGAATATCAGGAATCACAAAGGTCTTTTTTTGAGAAAGGATTTTATCGGCTTCCGGTGTAGTGGGGCCGTTGGCAACTTCGGCGATAATCTTTGTTTGAATATCTTTTGCATTCTCTTCCGTAATCGCATTTTCCAATGCGCAGGGGCAAAGAATATCCACCTTTAATTCCAAGATGGCTTTATTAGAGATCTTCTTTGTTCCCGGAAAATCAATGACCGAGCCTGACTTTTTCTTATGTTCCAATACTGCCTGCGGGTCAAGCCCCTTAGAATTGTAGATGCCGCCTTTGGAATCACTGATTGCTACTATCTTAGAACCGAACAATTTTTTGGTTAAAGTTGCCATAAAGGAACCGGCATTACCATATCCTTGAATGACAACCGTAGCTTTAGATAAATCTAACTTAAGGTATTTTGCTGCCTCTCTCACCGTAAAGAGCGCTCCCCGAGCAGTAGCATCTTCCCGTCCTAAGGAGCCTCCAATGGATAATGGTTTCCCGGTAATTACTCCCGGGCTATTATATCCTTTCAGTTTGCTATACTCATCCATCATCCAGGCCATAATCTGAGGGTTTGTATAGACATCAGGTGCGGGGATATCCTTTTCTGAGCCAATGGTCAGGTATAGTTTATCAATATAAGCTCTACTTAATCTCTCTAATTCCCCCTTTGACATCTCCTTGGGATTGCAAATTATGCCTCCTTTTGCTCCTCCATAGGGGATATCAACCACGGCACATTTCCAGGTCATCCAGGCCGCGAGTGCGCGAACCGTATCAATTGTTTCCTCAGGATGGAACCTGATTCCTCCTTTGGTTGGTCCTCTGGCATCATTATACTGCACGCGAAATCCCTGGAATATTTTTACCTTGCCATTATCCATCCTTACCGGAAGAGTAAAACGTAATTCTCGCATCGGTTGGCGCAAGATGCTATGAACTTCCGGTTTTAACTTTAACTCTTTAGCAACAAGATCTAACTGCTGACAGGCTACTTCAAATGCATTTTTCTTCATCTTTCTTTTTCTCCTTATTATTAGCCACCAATAGCACACGAATGAATAGAATTAAAAAGTAGTGGACGAGCTTGCTCGTCTATCAACCAAGGTTGACCACTACATAAGCAAAGCAAGCTTTGCAACTACATCCTGTAGTTTATATTCGTGTTAATTCGTGGTTATATTTTGTTATATATATTCAATTGTGCTCGGTGGTTTAGGAGTTAAGTCATAGAGGACCTTCACCACCGAGGGGATTTCTTTGATAATCCTTTTTTCTATTTTCTCCAAGATTTTCCAGGGAACCTTTGTAACTTTAGCCTTAATTGCATCCTTTGATTCTACCGAGCGGATAGCGATAATATCGCCAAACAGCCTTTTTTCCTGGACAATCCCGGTTGCTCTATCCTTCAGAAGAACGGCAAATGCCTGAAATGGCTTTAGTTTTTTTATTTCCTCTTCCACAATCTTTGTTGCTCTTTTTATGATCTTTATTCTTTCCGGAGTTACCTCGCCGATGACCCTTGTGGCCAGTCCTGGACCGGGGAAGGGCATTCTTTCTGAGAGTTTCTTTGGCAATCCTAAACTCCTTGCTACCTCTCTGACATCATTCTTATAGAGAGTTCTCAGGGGCTCAATAATTTTTAGACCATATTTTTCTGGAGAAAGGCCAATCTGTTCTAAAACATTATGCTGGGTCTTTATTCCTTTTTTTGTTTCTAAAATGTCGGCAGCAATTGTTCCCTGAATAAGATAATCCGCTCTTTCCTTCTTCACCGCTTTTGCTAAGGTTTGATAGAAAATATTACGAAAAGTCTTTCTCTTCTCCTCCGGATCCTCAATACCCTTTAAGGCTTCGAAAAACTCTTTCTGAGCGGCTAAAACTTTAGTCCTGATTCCTCGAGCCTTAAACATTACGGCCACATCACGAGCTTCATTTTCTCTCATCAATCCATCATCGATGAAGAGACAAAGAAGCCGATTTCCCAATACCTTATGGGCTAAAACTGCAGCGGTTGTGGAATCAACCCCACCGGAGAGAGCGCAGAGCGCTTTACCACTTCCTACCTCTTTCTTAATCTCAGCTATTTTTTCTTTAATAAAATTTTTTGCCTTAAATTTTTTCATCGTTCTACCTCCTCGTTCTTTGCTATGATTATAATGTAGGGGCGACATTTATGACGCCCGATGTTTTCGGGTTCGATGAATCGAACCCCTACATTTGTGTCTTTAATGATTAACAAGTTTATGATACTCCTGCAGACAATTAACCGACATTTTCTTTTTGATGAGTGCCTCAATGCCGTTCACTGTAGCCTCTGCTCCCGCAATGGTTGTCACTAAAGGAGTGTTATAAAGGACCGCGGTGCTTCTAATGATGGTTTCGTCTTTCTTAGTAATTTTTCCCATGGGAGTATTGATAATTAAATGAAGTTGCCCATTCTTAATCATATCTACGATGTGAGGCCGTTTCTCATATAGCTTCGATGCTACTTCAGCTTCCAAGTCATTTTGTCTCAAGACTCTGAGGGTGCCACTGGTGGCAAAGAGCTTAAAGCCTAAATCGGCTAATTTCTTTGCAATAAAGACAACCTTTCTTTTATCCTCATCCTTTACAGTGATGAGGACATTTCCTTTTAAGGGAAGCTTCTGACCTGCTCCAATTTGACTCTTGGCATAAGCGAGGCCGAAGGTAGAATCTATCCCCATTACCTCGCCTGTAGATTTCATCTCAGGACCTAATATTACATCAATACCAGGGAATCGGACAAATGGAAACACAGACTCTTTAACCGCGATATGGGAGATCTTTATTTCCTTGGTAATCCCCAATTCTTTCAGTGTCTTTCCCAGCATTACCTTGGTGGCCATCTTTGCCCAGGGTAGACCTGTAGCCTTGGAGATAAAGGGAATGGTACGGGATGCCCTGGGGTTTACCTCCAAAATATAGACCAGATTATGCCTTACTGCGTATTGAATATTCAATAACCCCTTAACATTTAACTCCTTTGCTAAAGCATAAGTATTCTCCTTAATCTTCTTTATAATCGCATCGCCCAGTGTATGAGGAGGCAATACCATCGCACTATCTCCTGAATGAATTCCTGCCTCCTCGATATGCTCCATAATACCAGCAATGATACATCTTTGACCGTCAGCTACAGCATCCACATCCACCTCGATCGCATCCTCTAAAAATTTATCAATCAAAACTGGACGCTCAGAAGATGCCTCCACCGCTTTTTGCATAAAATTACTCAGCATTTCATCATCATAGACGATCTCCATCGCCCTGCCACCTAAAACATACGATGGTCTTACCACTACAGGGTATCCTATCTTTTTTGCTACCTTCCTTGCTTCCTCAAAAGAGGTAGCGGTTCCACTATCAGCTTGAATTAAATTTAGCTTCTTTAATAAGGTCCGGAAACGCTTTCTATTCTCTGCCCGATCGATTGAATCAGGAGTGGTCCCTAAAATGTTTACTCCTGCTTTGGATAGCGGAACCGAGATATTGAGTGGCGTCTGGCCACCGAACTGAACGATAATGCTAATAGACTTCTCCCTATCGACAATATTTAATACATCTTCTACTGTGAGGGGCTCAAAATATAACTTATCTGATGTATCATAGTCAGTAGAGACAGTCTCAGGGTTACAGTTGATCATGATGCTATCTATCCCTTCTTCACGAAGAGCATAAGAGGCGTGGCAGCAGCAGTAATCAAACTCTATCCCCTGACCAATCCTGTTTGGTCCCCCGCCAAGGATAAGGACTTTCTTATTGGGAGTAGGTTGAGATTCATTAACCGATTCGTATGTAGAATAGTAATAAGGCTGGGTAGCCGCAAATTCTCCCCCGCAGGTATCAACCAATTTGAAAACCGCCTGGACCTTCTTTTTTTTTCTATATGAGCGAATCTTCTCCTCGGTGCTATTCAATAGATGTGCCAATTGTCTATCCGAGAAACCATTCTCCTTTGCCCTTCTGAGCAAGGATACCGGGATAGTCAGCCCCTGGTTCTTCTTGACCACCTTATATTTAGAGATCTTTCCCTCCATCTCAACCAATTGCTTCATATTATCAAGAAACCAGCGATCTATCTTGGAAAGTTCATAAATCTCCTCCAGCGACAGCCCTGCCTTTAATCCATAACGAATGTAAAATAACCTCTGGTCATTAGGGACCTTTATCCTCTCTTTAATAAGTTTCAAATCCTTCTGTAACTCTTCAGGTATATCTCTACCATCGGCACCGAATCCGTATCGGGAAGTTTCTGTAGAACGTATTCCCTTCTGAAAGGCCTCCCTGAAATTTCTTCCGATGGACATCGCCTCGCCCACTGCCTTCATCGAAGTATTGAGCACCGCTTCTGCCTCAGGAAACTTCTCAAATGTGAAGCGGCAGATTTTAAAGACACAATAATCAACCGTGGGCTCAAAGAATGATGTCGTCTTTCCTGTTATTTGATTCATAACCTCGGGAAGAGTTAGCCCTACCGCCAATTTTGTTGCCACCCTGGCGATGGGAAAACCGGTAGCCTTCGAGGCCAAAGCAGAACTTCGCGATAGCCTGGGGTTAACCTCAATGATTACGATGTGGCCATTATCTGGATTCTGACCAAATTGGATATTTGCTCCACCTCCGGTGATACCGACCTTTCTTATTATCTTCTTGGATAAATTAACGAAATTGGTGTATTCCTCGGCAGTCAAGCTCTGAGCAGGTGCCACCACAATGCTATCGCCAGTATGAATGCCCATAGGATCTACGTTTTCCATAGAGGTAATCATAATGACATTGTCCACACAATCCCTCATCACCTCAAACTCTATCTCCTTCCAGCCCAGTACCGATTGCTCCACCAGAACTTGACCAACCGGACTTATCTCTATCGCCTTTGCCAGATAAAGTTTGAGCTCCTCTTTATTGTAAACGGTGGAACCTCCAGCGCCTCCCATACAATAAGCGGGTCTGAGGATCAATGGAAACCCAATTCCAAGGCCTATTTCCATTCCTTCTTCCAGGCAGGTAGCGATCCCGCTTTTGGGAATGTCGATGCCTATCTCCTGCATCGCTTTCTTAAAAAGCTTTCTATCCTCAGCCCTGGCAATGGCCTCTACGCTGGCACCAATAGATTCAACGCCATACTTTTTCAATGTTCCTTCTCTCCCCAGGAAGGTAGCCAGATTCAAACCTGTCTGTCCACCCAGGGTAGGAAGTATCGCATCCGGCCTTTCCTTTTTAATGATCTTGGCCAAAATTTCCACGGTCAACGGTTCGACATAAGTTCTATCGGCCATTCCAGGATCGGTCATGATCGTAGCCGGATTTGAATTCACAAGGATTATTTCATAGCCTTCCTCCCTCAAGGCTTTGCAGGCCTGGGAGCCGGAATAATCGAATTCACAGGCCTGTCCGATGACGATCGGGCCTGAACCGATCATCAAAACCTTCCTGATATCCCTTCTCTTAGGCATTATGAGTCCTTTTAATTAAATCTATAAATTCCTCAAGAACAGGGTTCACCTCACCAAGACCAGGAGAGACAGGATAAAATTGGCATCCAAAAGCTTTTAGTTTTCTATTCTGGATTCCTTCGATACTCTTATCATTTATATTACGACAGGTAATTTCTACGTTCTTTCCCTTGAGTGAGGATTCGTCTATCTTATAACTGTGATTCTGTACCGTAATTTCTCCCTTCAGGGAATTTGGTCTTAAAACAGGGTAATTTAGACCGTGATGACCCAGATACATCCTCTCTATTCTCGCTCCCATCGCTATGGCTAAGACCTGACATCCTGTTCCCAGTCCAAATATAGGAATTTTGCCCAGTAGTTGCTTTACTGTGTTGACTATAATGGATAGGGTTTTGTCCTTCTCAGGGCCATCTGAGATGATGAGGCATTTTGGGGAAAGTCTCGTATTTAATACGGGATTAGAATATTTTATATTATAGGGAAGAAGTTTAACCTGACAACCCAAACTCTTAAGCTGAACGATAAGGCCATTGGTAACTCCGATGTCGAGGATGGCTATCCTCAAACCCTTAGAGGTTAAATCGGTTATCTCTTTGACCGAGATCTTCTTGATGAGATCCAATTCCTCATCCTTTGTCTTCTCGATTTTTCTTTTTAGGCTCTCAGGATTAAAGTCCCCCGTTGAAAATATTCCAAACTGCTCTCCCTTATTGCGAATTTCAACGATGAGTGTTCTGGTATCAACTCCCTCCATAGCCAAAACCTTCTTCCTTTTCAAAAAATCACCAAAATCTCCCTCAGCCTGCCAATTACTAGTGATTCTGCTTTTTTCCTTAATGACCATTCCCTCAATCCAGCATTTTTTACTTTCGCTAAACTTTTTAGCCACTCCGTAATTACCAATGAGGGGGTAAGTCATCACAATAATCTTGCCGGCATTGGCAGGATTGGTCATCACCTCTTGATATCCCACAACACCTGTATAAAAGGTAACCCAGCCAGTCCTTTCCCCCTCTACACCAATAGAGCTTGCCTCATATAGAGAACCGTTCTCAAGGGCTAATATTGCTCTCATTTTATAATTTTACCTCTATTCCTTTCCTCTTAAGATACTCCTTTACCTCCCTTACGGTATAGAGCTGAAAGTGGAAGATAGAGGCAGCAAGAGCAGCACCTGCCCCTCCTTCTGTCAGAACAAGCCAGATATCTTCCAGTTTTCCTGCCCCTCCGGAAGCAATAACCGGAATCTTCACACTCTCGGCAATCTTTTTAGTAAATTCAAGATCATACCCCTGTTTTGTGCCATCGGCATTGATGCTGGTTACTAAAAGTTCACCGGCTCCCAATTCTTCGGTTCCTTTTGCCCACTCACATACATCAATTCCGGTGGCAATGCCGCCACCTTCAACATAAACTTCAAAACCTGATTTTGTTTTACTCGATTTTTTGCCATCAATGGCAATGATGATTGAATTCTTTCCGAATTTTTTAGAGGCTTCCTTAATAAAATGAGAATCCTTCACCGCGGCCGTATTAATAGAGATTTTACTTGCCCCTGCCTCCAGGAGAGCTTCAATATCGCCTAAATCTTTAATTCCTCCACCGACTGTAAGAGGAATATTAATTACTTCACTTACTCTTTTTACCCAGTCTATTCTGGTCTTTCGTTTCTCGGTGGTAGCGGCAATATCCAAGAAAGCAATTTCATCCGCTCCCTGTTTTTCGTAAGTAATCGCAGCTTCTACGGGATCGGCCGCATCTTTGATATTAACAAAATGCACTCCCTTTACCACTCTACCTTCTTTGATGTCCAGACAGGGAATGATTCTTTTTATATTCATCTTATCTCCTTTTTAATCTTTTCTAAATCCTCTGGCGTATCTACCTCTATCGTATCATACTCAGTTTCGATTGTTTTGATTTGATAATTATAGTCCAAAGCCCGGAGTTGTTCAAGACCTTCCAATTTCTCTAAAGAGGAAGGAGGCAGTTTAGTAAAGATGGAAAGGAACTCCTTTCTGTAGGCATAGAGACCAATATGTTTAAAAAAATAGGAAGGAGTCTTCTGATAGGGAATGGGAGAACGGGAAAAATAGAGGGCAAACCCCTCTTTATTTGTTACTACCTTTACCACATTAGGATTGGAAAAATCTTCCCTATCCGTAATCTTCTTTTTAAGAGTGGTCATGACTAAACGAGAATCCGAAAGGATAGCGGAGGCAATGGCATCAATCATTGAAGGATGTAAAAGAGGATTGTCCCCCTGGATATTCACCACTACCTCTACCTTGATGTTTTCCACCGCCTCCCAGACTCTATCCGTTCCAGTATGAGGTCTTTTAGAGGTGAGTGCCGCCTCTCCACCAAAATTTTCCACCGCCTTTAATATCCTCTGATCGTCGGTGGCGACGATTAACTTATCCAGGGAGACTGCTTTTTTTGCCCTTTCATAGACATGTTGAATAATCGGCTTTCCCCGGAGGTCGGCTAATACCTTGCCCGGAAATCGGGTGGAGGCAAATCTGGCGGGAATTACTCCCATAACTTTCATCTCATCAATCTTTCCACTGCTTCGGCAGCAGCAGCCGTCTCATTTAATATTTTGGTGGGTTTTGAGAGAAGCTGTAAAGCAATTTCGGAAAGATTTAGTAATTCCTTTAAGGAGACAAGATGAAGATAGTTCTTTTCAGAGAGCTTTTTAAACGTCTCATCAAAGACAAGATGTCTTTTATTCTTTCTCCCTACTTTCATCACAATGGTCGTTGCCGGAGAGCTTGCGCTCTCGGAACTCATCGCGATACTATCCTCGGTAGTAAAGATAATTGAGCATAGCCCAAGCATTCCTCTTACAGGATTTTCTCCTGTCTCATTGGCAATAACTAAGAGTTTGCATCTTGAGTAATTGGAAAGCATTTCTTTGCAGGTGGTTTCTACTTCGGATAAGGTCCTTCTACTTGTCGTTAAAAGAATATCACCATTTACCTTTTCTGTAAATTTTTTTATCTCTTCTAAGAAGGTTTTTGTCCATTCCTTTGAGATATGGTAGTTTTGATCATCTCCTCCCAAAAGAATGCCTATTTTTACTTTAGCAAAACACTTTATTCTTTTATTCAATTTTTCCGCTTCTTCTTTGAGATTTTTAAGATTAATTCTATTAGGAGCACCAATCGTGATGAAGAGATTTTTTGGCTTCTTTAAGAGATGCATTCTCTCATAGTCATGCTCAGGAATAATGGCCAGATCAAAATATCTTGTCCCCAAAATGGGAGGAGTCATACAAACAATTTTTTTTGCTTTATAGACTCTTCCCAAAAGTAGATTTAATGGCGCCATTGTAGAGCCAGCCGAGATAATAAAATCGGCTGAATGCTCGTCGGATAATTCCTGGTAGGAATCTCTGGTCAGGATTAGCTTTAGACAGAAATTTGTTACTCTCGGAATGAGAAAGGGGTAGAGGAGGGCGGAGACCTTTGCTAAAAACTTATATCTGCCTTTTCTTCCTCCGGTTAATTGATAAGTAGGACCTCTATATTCTGGTTCAATAGTCTTTATCTCTGCAACCTTTATTCTTTCGGCAATCCCTAAGGATTGATTTAAGTTTCCTCTGATACCATCCGAGAGAACCAAAATTTTCATTGAAATTGCTTATAGATTTTTTCTCTGTTTACCGCTTTCACATTTTTCACAATCCATTCCCGCATCTCTTTTCCTTCAGGAAGAGTCTGTTTATAGGAGATAAAGTCTAAATTAATATTCAGTTCTTTAGCTACCCGGTAGGCGATGATTGGCCAGAGCTCCCCAATATCTCCAATGATAGGAATAGAATGAGGCAGTCTTGAGAAACCGCTCATCTCCATCCGGAAGGGAACCTTGGTTACCTTTGTTTTAGGCAATCCCTTATCGATTGCTTCTGCCACAATTCCCGTTTGTCGTTCCATCTGCCAGGCCTTCTCTAAATTAGGGTCAAGGTCAATTCGAACAAGCGTTTTTTCTTTCAAGGAATAGGTCTTCTCTCCTTGCCAATCGGCCCAGATTCCGTGCCCGGTAGTGAGCTCAAAGGGACCATCATGGATCTCCTGAGAAAGAGCTAAAGCTGACTCAATAATAATATCGGCAGAAGACAGCATTTTTGCCATTCTTCTTGTTCTTTCGGTGAGAGAAATAGAATCGCCAATAACCAGTCCTACTGCTCCTCCGCCAATTAATTGCGGTACCGAAACAAGAACCGGTATCTTCTTTCTGAAACCAGCACCAATCATTGTCTGGATATCTGCTCCCGTTCCAACCACTTCTTCTAAGGGAAGGTTATTTTCTTTGGCTATAGATTCTACCTCTCTTGCCAACTTTTCTGTGCGTAGCCCCGTAGGGTAAGCCATGTTCCCGGCCACCTTAATGATGGTTTTACCATCGGCGGCGAGCATCCTTTTAAGCAATTCTTCATCAATTGTAATTTCTTTCTTAATCTGGGAAAGATATTCCTCATCCATAATTGCAACTTCAAAGATTCCATCCAGAGGAAGTTTTTCCTTTTTAAAACCGAATCTCACTCCGTTAAACCTTTTAACCTTTTCTAAGGAACCGGCCATCTCATGGGCAATTACCGCGCTGCTGGTGCTAACACCATCAACAATTCCTTTGTTGATCAATTCAGCAATTAAGGTAGTTACCCCTTCATGGACATTAGGACCACTGCCGGTGACAACTACAATTTTACCTCCTTTCCTCTTGGTGGCAACGGTCCTCTCAATTACCTCCTCTATTCGTTCTTTGGCCTTTTTCTCTAAGTTTTGGTAGAGTTTCTCAATTACTTCAATCTTAATTTCCATTTTTATCCTATTTTTACCTGTGTCCGACGTCTCTCCACACATTATAACACAGTTTTTAATCAGTTGCTAAATATGTTTTATCCCACTCCTTCCCTTTTTAGTGAGGCTTTGATAAAGGCGCTGAAAAGAGGATGAGGAAAAAGAAGTCTGGACTTAAATTCTGGATGAAATTGGCAGCCAATAAAGAAGGGATGATCAGGAAGTTCTATTATCTCTACTAAGTTTTTTCCCGGAAGAAAACCGGAGAACCGCAATCTCTTTTTCTCCAGAGTTCCTCGATATAGGTTATTAAACTCATAGCGGTGTCGGTGTCGTTCCCGAATGTTTCTCCTCTGATAAATCTTAGAAGCAAGAGAATCCTTTATTAAACGGCAGGGGAAAGCACCAAGCCTCATCGTTCCTCCGAGATCCTTGATTTTCTTTTGTTCCTCCAGGAGGCTAATCACCGGATGAGCAGTTTTCTTATCAAACTCGGTAGAATTAGCCTCTTTCAATTTACTAACATTACGGGCGAACTCAATCACCGCACACTGCATTCCTAAACAGATTCCAAAGAAGGGGATTTTCTTCTCCCGGGCATAGGTAATTGCTTTTATCATTCCTTCAATTCCCCGGGTCCCAAATCCACCAGGAACGAGAATTCCAGCAACATCATTCAGATACTTCTCTGCACCTTTTTCTTCTATTTTTTCCGAATCCACCTTTATTATTCTTACAGAGACAAAATTGGCAATTCCTCCGTGAGTCAAAGCCTCATAGATTGATTTGTAGGAATCCTGTAAGCGTACATACTTACCCACTACGGCAATGGAAATCTCTGCTTTTGGATTTTTCAAAACATTAATCATTTTCTCCCATTCTTCTAAATGAGAACTTTTCATTTTTAGTCGTAGAAACTTTAAGACAATCTTGTCAAGCCCCTCCTTGCGAAAGATAAGAGGAATCTCGTAGATTGATCTTGTATCCTTGGCCTGAATAACTGCCTCTTCCTTAACGTTGCAGAAAAGGCCAATTTTCTCCTTTACCGATTTTGATAGAGGTCTTTCGGTTCGGCAAAGCAAAATATCTGGTTGAATTCCAATTTCTCGTAGTCTTCCCACCGAATGCTGAGTTGGTTTGGTCTTTAGTTCATCCGCCGCCTTGACATAGGGAACAAGAGTAAGATGGACATAGAGAACATTTTCTCTGCCAAGGTCAAGTCGAAATTGCCTGATTGCCTCCAAAAATGGGAGGCTCTCAATATCACCGACCGTGCCTCCAATTTCGGTAATGACAATGTCAACCCTTCCCCTCCTGGTAACCTTTTTGATTCTTCCTTTAATCTCGTTGGTAATATGGGGAATGACCTGGATTGTACCACCAAGGTAATCACCTCTGCGCTCGGCTCTGATAACCGAATCATAGACCTGCCCTGAGGTGGAATTGTGATTTTGAGAAAGGGTAAGAGAGGTGAAACGCTCGTAATGACCTAAATCTAAGTCGGTCTCGGCTCCATCCTCGGTGACATAAACCTCCCCATGCTGGAATGGGTTCATTGTTCCTGGGTCAACATTGATATAGGGGTCAAACTTAAGGAGAGCGATTTTATAACCTCTTGCCTCCAGGAGGGTGCCCAAAGAGGCGCAGGCAATACCCTTTCCCAGGGAACTGACCACTCCCCCGGTGACGAAAATATATTTAGTCATTTATATGTGTTATCTTTAAGGGCTATTTTTGCCTTTCTGTTCACTCCCATACTGTTGGGTCTTCATCAAATTCTATCTTCTCCCCTTTTACTTTTCTTGCTTTTGTTAGTTTTGGTTTGTAACCAACGAACTCTTCACATTGGAAAACAGGGAATCTTCGAGGAAAAGTACATCTATCATCATTGATGCAAGAACTGCACAGTCCTTTCTTCTTCATGACACCCTCCTGTATTAAACTTTCTTCTCAACCAAGGATTTCTTCTACTTTTTCTTTATCGCAATCCATCACACAAGGAATACCAGAGATTTCAGAAGTCTCTCGAGTCAGGGCAAAAATATCGTCTCTGGTAATGTGCTTTAGGGCAAATTTTCTCTCGCCAGCCATAAGTTGTCTAAGCCCTGTTGCCAAGCGGTCATAATAGGTGAACATTCCTAAAGCACCTGGAGGGATATTCTTAAACTCTTTACCGTATTTTTCTTTAAGTTTTTCTGCGGAGACAAAAATTTGCTCTATTGTATCTCCGTACTTTTTATATTCCGGAGGTACTTTACCTTCTTTAATCAGATTACCGACTGTTTTTGCCACCATAACTGCGGCAAATGTTGCTCTACCTATGCAGACAGCCTTGATATAGGGTGCAGCTAATGCTATTGCCTTAAATATATGGTCTTCTAAGGATAGACCCCCGGCGATAGCCACCGAAGGAATATATGCTCCCCTTTTATCCAATTTCTTTAACATTTTATAGAGAAGACATTCAATCTCAACGGTAGGGATTCCCCACTCATTCATCATTCTCCAGGGACTCAT
>DAOVGU010000216.1 GCA_030672255.1 bacterium | reverse complement strand
AGGATATGCCATCCTTATCCTGTTCTTTGGTAGGGAAGTAATCCTGAAGAGCCGGATGTGGGAAAACCACAAGTCCGGTTCTGGGAGGGGCATTTAACAATCAAAAAAAAGGAGGATTGAATAATGTCTACTCAACAAAGGACAATAATCGCAGTTACTCTCTTGCTTCTCTGAGGAAAGAGAAAATTTTGGATAGACTTATTGAGCATTACGAAGTTCATATTGGAGTTCTCGATGATGACGAAAAGAAGGCTTTAAGAAAGGAATATCTAGAACTCTTTGAAGAAGCAAAAAGCCTATCTGATCTTGACTTTGAACTGAAGAAGAAGGAATTAGCCGAAAGGATGGCCCAGAAAGGAGAGAAGCAGAAGCGAAGGAGAAGAAAGTATGAATTGGGCAAAATTGGCAGGTTCCTTCTCGATGAAAGAGTCATTCCTATCTTAGAGGATCGTTTGGATGGTTGATGATAGGTGAGCCAACTACGAGGCTGATTCCTTTCTGATCGGCAAGTCTGATTACTTTTTCTTTATCAAGAAGAAGGGTTTTTTCGGGGTCAAGGGCTAAGACCTTCGCTTTAGTCTTTACCATTGTCTTAATTGTTCTAATTCCTATTACCGGGATGTCAAAACGGAGATCCTGGTTCGGTTTTGCCTTCTTCACAATAACCACACCTCTGGCAAATTGGGAAGCCCGTTGGATCGTTTTGTCCGTTCCCTCAATGGCCTCAATGGCCAGGACGACTCCATTTTTAACACAGACCGTCTGACCAATATCGGCCCCGGCGATTCTTTCAGCGATTTCCCTGCCAAACTTGATATCCCTCCACTCATCCTCTGTAGGTTTTCTCCTGGTTAAAATACCCTCTTTAGGAAGGAGATGGGAAAGAAAGCTATGGGAAGGCAAAAGATTAATCCCTTCTTCCTTTAATCTTTCGGCGATGGCACCCAAAATGGAATCGGTTCGCTTATCAGCAAGAGCTTTAAGGAGGGATTTTAGTTCTTTATCGGGTGATTTTTCCTTAAATAACCGGTGATGATGAATCTGGCCGGCCATCACCGCTTCCTTAATTTTTTCTTGGCCGAGGAGAGAAAAGCATTTTGTCAATTCTCCGGTCTTCAGCCAGAAGATTTTGTCGGCTATTCTCCCAAGAGCAGGGGAGGTCTCACCACGGATGGCGATCGCAACTAAGAAATATTCCCTTTTCTTGGCCTCTCTGGCAAATAAAAGAGGAAAATTGCCATTTCCAGCAATCAATCCAACTCGTTTCATTTAGCAATTCCCCTCTCTGAGGAATCGATAAAATTAAGGAGATATTCGATCTCGGGAATGGAAGGGAGATCCTCTTTAATCTTCTCTATTGCCTGGGAAGTATTCAATTTTGCGCCGAGCAAATAAAAAAAGGCCTTTTTCAGAGTTTTGATTGTCTCGGGAGGAAAATTATGCCTTTTTAACCCAAGTTTATTAATCCCATAGGCTCTGGCGGGATGGCCATCGGTAAGGGAGAAGGGGAGAATGTCCTGGGTAACCTTGGAGCAGCCACCAATAATGGCATATTTACCAACCCTGCAGAATTGATGAATTGCTACCAATCCACCAACAATACAGCCTTTCTCTAAGTGGACATGGCCGGCCAGGGTTGCGCAATTGGCAAGAATGATCTCATCTTCCAATACAGAGTTATGGGCAATATGGCTGTAGGCCATAATGAGGTTGTTATTGCCGATTCTGGTTGTTTCCTCCTCCCCTGTTCCGGGATTGATGGTGGTATATTCCCGGATGATGTTGTTATCCCCAATCTTGATGTAACTTTTCTTTTTTTTATACTTTAAGTCCTGAGGAGGGCTGCCAATGATTGCTCCGGTAAAAACCTGGCAATTCCTGCCAAGGGTGGTATAACCATCAATAAGAACATGGGAGCCAACCTTTGTTCCTCTTTCTATTTTGGCATTCTCTCCGATGATGGTATAGGCTCCAACCTCGATATCCTTTTCCAGTTGGGCTTTGGGAGAGATAATCGCGGTGGGATGAATCATGGATTTACTAAGGCAAACATCAAATCTGCCTCGGCAGCGATCTTATTATCAACCAATGCCTTGGTATGGACCTGACCGACTCTCTTCTTTAATTTTATTACCTCTACTTCCATCCTTAAGATAT
>DAOVGU010000032.1 GCA_030672255.1 bacterium | reverse complement strand
CTGTTTTTCTGTCTCTGCCAGCCACAATAGCCTGTCCCATCATAGGAAATGGTTAATCTTATGTTCCTCATTTAGAAGGAAGCATTTGTTGAAAGGAACTCATTGCCTCCTTGAATTTCCTATTGGCTTTGGCCAACTCCTCCTTAAATTTCTCAAACTCAAGCTTTGTTTCCTTAGAGAGGGACTGAGAAAATGCCTCTATAGTTAATTCTTTCGTTTTTAATAATTCCTCAAAAGACATCTCCCATCTGGCCTCCCTTCCTTTAACTTGTTTGCTATTGCTTTTTACAATCTTCCCCGGCATCACCACAACAAAGGAAATCTTTATCCCCTTTAACATCTGCATTTGCATCATCCTTCCCATCTCTGCAGCCTGTTTTTGCTCCTCAGATGCTCCTTCGGGTAGTTTGGGAGCAAATTTTTCCTGCAACTCACTTAAATCCGAGACAATCTTCAAATGATAAAGACCCTTTTTCTTTTCCCAGACAAATTCCTCAATCCCTTTACTCTCAAATTTATGAACGTCATTGAAGTAAAGTGTAAATGTTGTGTTTATTCCAGATATCCCGCTGATCCCCGACTTTTTTAATTCTTTCATCGGGTCCTGAGCGCCTTTTGATACCCCAGACATTCCTCCGGGCATCATCCCTTGCATCACGCCACCCATCATACCCATCATTTCGGTAGGATCCATTACAAATGTGATGGTGTTCTTTCCGGAGGCATCGGGATAAACGTAATAGCGGCTTTCTACATCCATACATCCTGACAGAACCAAAACCGACAATCCCAATCCTAAAACCAAAAATTTCCTTCTCATTTTTCTTTCACCCTCCTTTCTCAATTAATAGCTCTGCAATCTGAACCGCATTCAAGGCCGCCCCTTTTCTGATATTGTCTGCTACGACCCATAAATCCAAACCATTCGGAAAAAGAGAATTTTTTCGAATGCGACCGACAAAAACCTCATCCTTACCCGAAACATCAAAGGGAGTGGGGTAGAGAGAATTTTCTGGCTCATCAACGACCTTAATCCCTGGAGATTCAATCAAGATCTGTTTTGCCTCCTCGGAGGTTATTTTTTCTTCAAATTCTACAGTGATTGCCTCTGAATGAGAATTAAAAACCGGCACCCGAATACAGGTGGCCGAGATGGCTAAATTAGGACATTCAAGAATCTTCCTTGTTTCCCGGATAAACTTAACCTCCTCGGTATAGTATTTAGGATATTCCTTGCTGAGACTTCCTACCTGAGGAAACAGGTTAAAGGCTATTGGGTGTGGGTAAACCCCGTTTTTTCTAACGGGGTAAACTTCAGGATCAATATTTCTTTTAGCAAGAAAATTTCTTGTTTCCTCCTCCAATTCCCTGACTGCAGCTTTACCGGTGCCACTCACTGCCTGGTAGGTGGAGACGATGACTTTTTTAATTTTTACTTTCCGGTGTAAAGGAAAAAGTGCCATTACCAATTGAATGGTGGAGCAATTTGGGTTGGAGATGAAACCCTGATGTTTCTCCAAAGCCTCGGGATTGACCTCTGGTACCACTAAAGGAACTCTTGAATCCATTCTGAAGTCGTCTCCATTATCGATGACCAGAGCCCCTTTTTCCACTGCCCTCCAGCCAAACTGCTGGGAAGCTCCTTTTGCACCTTCAGTTCCCGCAAAGAGAGCAATGTCAATTCCATCAAAGGAATCTGCGCTAGCTCTTTCCACCTTGAATTTTTCTCCCGCAATCTCCTCGGTTCTTTCCCTAACGGCCAGAATCTTTAGGGATTTGGCGGGAAAGTTTCTCTCTCTGAGAATCTTTACCATCTTTTTTCCCACCATCCCCACACCTACTACCACCACATTATATCTTTTCATCCTTTGTCTTAAGAATCTCCTTAGCTTTTTTGGCTAAATTCTTTGGTACCAAGACTTTAATTTCACCTAACCCGTCCGTAGTAATTCCATATATTCTGCCAATCGCTTCCTTCTTCAAAAATACCGGTATCCCTTCCGATTCCAATTTTCCTTTAATGATCTCTGCCTCCACTGGATTTTTAGGAATTATCAAGCTAATCCATTCTTCTGGTTTAGGAGGTTTACTTTGCATCTTTATATTTTTTGTAAATATTCAGTAAAAGCCGTTATTTTCAAGTAGACGTAGGCTGGTAGCCGCAGGATTCATCCTGCGCCTGCGCAACCTAAAGGTTGCGACTACCTTTTGGTACGGTGTTCAC
>DAOVGU010000262.1 GCA_030672255.1 bacterium | reverse complement strand
AGACAAAGTTTAACCCTGTGTGAGAAAATGCGGCGTTGTGCATCGCAGGTGAGAGACTATGCCCCACCGGGCATCCAAACACACCAGTTATCTTCGTTTTCCCATTTATCCCTGACATTAGGGATAGTATAAGCCTTCTTCAGTCTGAGTTCAAGAAAAACTTGTTTACAGGAGTGTTATCGGCGCCCAATATCTTGGCCTTTTCCAGCCACATAGTTTCATATGAGGCCAGGTCATTATAGACTTGCATCCCGATATGGTTTCAACCTTCTGACCATCATTATCAAACAAAAGAATGAAAAGGCCAAAGATATTGCCTGAGTTTGGTTTCATCGGGCTTAACCACTGCCAGGGGAAATGCAGTTCATAGAGAAGTCCTTCTGGTATTTTTTGAATATTTGCGCAGGAATCGGGAAGATAGGTATTTGACTCTGGAATCACATCAGAATTGTAGATAGCAGGAACCCCTGAGCAGAACAACTCCGGTCCGGTTTCAGTAAGTCCGGTCTGAAACTCATAGGCCGAGGATGGGGTCAAGAGACGTTCATACAAAGGCTCTATTCCTATCTGAATAGAATCACCTTGATAAAGGCCCTCTCCATGACGCGGTTGACAATGTATATCATCCTGCACACAGGCTTGAATATGGACCCCGGCATCATTCCACAACAGCCGAATGGCTGCGCTTGAATCCTTCACACCATCCCAGTTACCGCTGGCGACTAATTCACTGCGGTCAATGGCAATCTCCTCCGCCTTTGACCAATCAAGATGGGTACTGTGATGACAACCAACAAAGGTTAAGTCCTCAGAGGCAGTGCGGCTATCTCCAGCATCAAATTTTACAATTGTCTTAAATTTATGAGCTACGTCGAGATGTTTTATTTCTTCTAAAGGCAAAAGGCAGCTATATTTTGCGCCCGGGGCAAGGCCTTTAAAAGAATTGCCTTGCTGGCCGCCGTTCTCTTCATCCACTAAGATAATATTACCGTTAACATACTCTGGTTTTCTGTTATTGACCACAACACACACCCGGGGTTTGAGATCCTCAGGGTTTCGACAGCCAAAGATATCCAGTTCAATAGGATGAATAATATGCAGAGCGGAGGTGTGGGCATATCCTTGAGAATCCGAAACAGTTACGGGAGACCAATGATCATCGGCATTGTCAATATCCGGCGCCTTGAATTCGAGGCTATTTCCAAAAATGGGTAAGCGATTACCATTAATTGTAAAACGACTGTTTGATAACGGCTTTTTAAGTTCCACTTGGCATACCTGGTTGCTTAATAACGCATTGTTAAGCAATGGAGAGAGCTCACGCTGTCTTTGCAATTCTCTGCGGGACGTATCCCAATATCCAGCCTTAAGAAGTTTTTCAACTATTTTTTCGGGACCAATTAGTTTTCCCTCGGTCTCTATAACAACTCGGCAATTTTTTACCGCATCCAAAATTGCCTCTTCCTTACATTCCTCAGCCAGCACCAATGTCCTCAAAGTCGCCACAGCATCTATGTCCTTCTCCGGAGGAAAATCATCTGAATATACACAGGCAGGGCGGGTATCTGCTAATAAATGATGAACATCGCAGCCCCCGGTAATAGGGATTGACCTTCCCTTGCTACTTTCTTTCTCGTACCATTCTATAAGTTCAGGGTCACGCCTGTAATTGCCGGCATTAACCAATTCAACAGCATCGATAAGACCTTCTTCCAATAACGAGTCTATCTTCCCGTTATCCCAGAGAAACTTTCTAGTAGGGGGATGGCAGGGATGAGCAAAGATAACCAGTCTGGATTTTTCCTTAAAGGCAAGCAAGGTTTCCCTGATATTGGATTTATCCGATGAAACATCTTCTTCGCAGCCCCAAGTAACGAAATGAGCCCAGGAAAACATATGCTCTCTCCCGCGAATGGGAAGAAGGCAGGCCCCTGATTCCTTAATCGCCTTCTCCATACAATTATGACAAACAGGAAGCACCATAAGCGCAGCGTCAAATCCATAGTAGGATAACCCCGCTAAAAACAGTCCCGGGCACTCCTTATGCCACCATTGGCAATGGAAATCAACGTAAAATATCCTTTCTCCTGCTAATTCAATCATTACCAGATGAAACTTGATGAGTTCCTGAGCAAGCTCGGCGCTTTCCCTTAAAGCTCATCTTTTTGACAAGGCTATTGATAATTCGCACTAACATTCGATTATAATTTTAGCGGCAACCTTCCTATTTGCAATGTTGAAAAACGCCTCATTAATTCTGTCTAAAGGCATTTTGTAAGAATAGAAATTCTTTGGATTTATCTCGCCCCTTAGAATATAATTAATCGTTTCCTGGTGACTATTAGGTTCATCAGTTTTAATCTCTACTAAACGACTGTCGGTAATCTCAGGTCCAGTGGAAGGAACCTTTGGGGTTCCATATAGAGCCAATCTCCCTTCAGATTTTAATAACTGTAAATTTTCTGCAACAAAGCTCTGGTCTCCGGTGGTATCAATAAGAAAGTCAACCTTGCCAATTGATTCTTTTATTGGTTCAATATAATCTTTCTCTTTGCTGTTAAATGTACAATTTGCTCCAACAGCATTGCCTAACCTTAGCCTTTCTTTGTGATGGCCAACCAAAATGACAGAACTGGCTCCTTTCAATTTCGCAAACTGCGCAAAACCCAAGCCAACCGTTCCATCTCCGAAGATAAGAACTGATGAATCTTTATAAACTCCCAGGGCCTTTATCCAACTTAATTCTTCCCGCAAACTTATAATCATAGGGGCATCTTCCTACTCTATTTCCATAGCAACCTTTTGATGCAAAAAGGCATAATTATTTATTTTTGATTTTTCTACCCCATCTTTTTCTACTACGGCAGCTTTCATATGTTCCTCCAATCAATAACAAGTCCCAGAACGTCTCCGGGGTTTTTAAGCATTAATTCAAAAACTTCCGGGGCCTTTTGATAATCTACTACTCTGGTAATAAGAGGTCTCAGACTAATTTTATTTTTCTCCAGCAGTCCCAATGCCCGCTTCTCACAATCTTCTCCCCCATCATCACAGGGATTATAAATAGTAATTTGTTTAATGTGTAACGGCAGGGACTCAAAGATAAATTTTTCAGGATAATAACCCTGCATTATTAGTTTTCCTAACGGTTTTACCAGCTCTACACAGTGACTAAAAAGATTACTATTTCCCGTAGTCTCAATCACAACATCCGCCCCTTCCGGTCTTATTCCCTGCACTATCGCCTTTAGATTCTCTTTTGCAGGATTAA
>DAOVGU010000116.1 GCA_030672255.1 bacterium | reverse complement strand
CTGTTTTTTATTTATTTTTTGGTACCGGATTAGTTTATGATTTAATAAGGATCAGAAGATGGCTGGTTTCAAGAACAGAAAAGAAGCCGGGAGAACCAACAAGCGAGAGCGAGGCTGGGAAAAAGCAAGAGAGTAAAATTGATGAATATCATATCTAAACTTTCCAAGATTTTTCTGATAACTTTAACCATTATTCTTCAGATTTAAAAAAATATTATCAAGGAAGGAATATGGACAACTGGGTATTAGACGCAGTAACAAAAATAACCTGTGCTCTTATTGTTGGTTTTGGGATAGGCTGGATAATTGCGTGGATTGCAAAGCAACTAAAATCAGGACCAGGCCCACAAAGACCCCCTCGAAATGACTTGCCCAGAGAATACCCAAACGAGCCAAAGTCTGAAGACAAGAAAGAAGAAATTGATGAGTACCATATTTGAAAAGCAACGAGACATGGTTTATCGTATCTGGGTAGAAACATGGCTTCAATCAGAGAAAAACAGGTTAAGGAAAAATTTGGATAAAGAATAATTCTGTGATACAATAAAACATAACTTCAAAATCTGAAAAAGCGAAAAGGTTAAAAAGGTTGGTTACTTATAGATAGATTATATTTGCCGTAATTAAGGTTAAAATAATAAAGAAAAAGAAAAAGCTGAAAAATTTGATAGGCATTCGGAATCATGTTATACTATTATGTCATGCCTAATGAGATTGACAAACCATCACAATTGGGGTATAAATATAATGGTACCCCATAAATTTGACTATCCCGCTTAAATTGTGATATTATAGATTACAAAATGGTAATAAAAAAGATCATCACGATTTTTAAGGTTCCAGTCTGTACTCTCTACTTACACTCCTTTATCTCCTTTACAAAAGATAAGTGTCCTTTAACTTTTTATAATAAAAAATGAGAATGGAGTATCTCAAAAAGAAAAATCTAATAAAATGGTAAAAAGGGAAGAACTGAAATGAAGAAAAAAATTGAAGGAGAAAGGTTACTTAAAGAAATAGAAAAAGTTAAACTTCCTACATTCAAGAAGATAATGGAGGGATGCATGAAACCTCATAACGATTTTATTTCTACTCTGTCAAAAAACCCTGGATGTTGTCTTACAGAGACAGGTGAAAAAATTAGAGGGGAAATTAATAAATATTTAATGCCAATAGACCACAAAAAATTTGCGAATCTTGTTTTTGAACGACATAGTAATTTCTCAACGGAAGATTATACTCAAAAAATTAATTTTGAGGGATACCTTGAGACTGCATCTTATTTATTTCTTGGACAAATAAAAGATTCTTACACAAAAGGCATAAAAGAAATAGAAAGTAGTCGTATAAAAGGAGAAAAAGACCAAAACAACAGATTACTTTATTTATCTCTTATAATGGCTATTGGGCACTATACAGAGAGTATCAAGCAGAATTATCTGGAGAAAAAAGTTAACAACAGTTCTTATATTACTCTAAATAATGATTAGGAAATCGCTTAGAAATCCAGGAAGTGAAGGTTTGTGTGACTTTCTTATTAGAAATAGAGCGATAACAGAAAAACAAAAATTTGCTGTTCTAAAAGAAACAAGAAAAAGAACAGGATATTATTTAGTTACAGGAGATTACTCAACTGATGGAAGAAATGAAGTTAAGATATCTCGTAGATTTATTGCAGATGCTCTCAGACAACAATTTCCGGGAGAAGAAGTATTACCCTTAAAATTCAATATAGAAACCTTCGAGTTGGCAATGAACTATTGTTCAAGAAAATTCGTAGAATACGAAATATTAGTAATAGAAAAAGACGACCAAAATAAAAGAATTAAACTTGCTTGTATATTTCCTTTCAAGACGCGATTGAACAAGGACGAGTTAAAAAAGAAATATACAGAGGTTAGACAAGAGGTTGATGCAGTTACATGGGCATACACACATATCCCATATGAGATACATACTGTACTGTGTCCGCAAGCTGCAATATGGGATTATCATGAGAAAATTCAAAAAGAAAAATTATGGAAAAAAGGTATTCTTTATAAGAAGATTCCCTAAATCTGTTCCAAATATTTTTTTGACTTCTTTTGTTTTTTAGTTTATAATATGTTAAAAGATAAAAATAAACTTTGAGAAAGGGGGGATTTATGGTAGAAAGAAACGAAATAGAAAAAGAGGTTAAGAGTGATTTAGGAAAAGATTATGAACACTTGCTAATAGATATATATGATGAGATTCTAAATCAACCGACACAGCAAGATGCTTTGATTCATAGTTTCAAAAGAATATCTAGCTTATTTGCTAAAATGGGTATGAGTTCTGAGAGGTTATCAGATGAAATAAAAGGCTTGACCAGAATTATGGTGCTACTTACAGTATTTATTGTGATTTTAACTATTCTTATTCTTGTAAAATAGAAAGGAGAACTCATGACCGCAGCCCTATATGTAAGGGTATCAACTCTCAACCAGATAGAGAGAGAAAGCTTATCAACCCAGGAATCAAGGCTAAAGGCTTATTGCAAGGCGAATAATATTGCCTCTTATAAAATCTACAAAGATGCAGGAATATCAGCCAAAGACATAAAAAGACCTGCTCTCGAACAGCTAATGCAGGATACCGAGCAGGAAAAAATTCAGACAATAATAGTAACAAAACTTGATCGTATTACTCGCTCATTGAAAGACCTTATCGGGTTAATGGAATTTTTTGAAAAGCATAAAGTAAAGTTTATAAGCATATCACAGAATATTGACACGACAGGACCAATGGGAAGGTTCATGCTTAATCTTCTTGGTAGTGTTGCCCAGGTGGAGAGAGAAATGACAGCAGAAAGGGTTGCAGAAGATATGCATCATCGTGCCTTAACAGGAAAGTGGAACGGCGGCCCGATACCTTATGGTTACACAATAAGAAGACGCATTATCAATGAGCTAAAAGAAAAGGGTTCTGATGAAAGTGAAGCAATAAAAGAAGCAAGCAAAAAAACTCCTGAAGCAAAAAGGCTTTATATTGATGAGGAAGAAGCAGAGATAATGAAAAAAATCTATGAGATGTATCTTGAAGAAAAAAGTCTGAGGGGGGTTACTGACAGATTAAATGCAGAAGGCTACAAAACAAGAAAAAGCTTGCCATGGGCAACTGCCTCTGTATCGAGAGTATTGACAAATCCCACCTACACAGGAAGGATATTGTATGGAAAGAAAAAAACAAGTCTGACAGGTCAACTTGAAAAAGTTCCAAAAGAGAACTGGAAAATTGTCAAGGGAGAACATGAAAGAATCATATCGGATGATATTTTCTATAAAGTGCAGGAACTAGTGCAGGAGAGAAGTTTCAAAAGGACAAAAGCCACAAAAACTTACTTGTTGAGTGGATTGCTCAAATGCGGAAAATGTAAAGGGCCCGTGTATGGCTATACTTACAGAAAAAAACACAAAGACAAAAAAGGAAAAACAAAAATCACAGAGTATTTCTGGTATCGCTGTCATAATTATGGTTCAAAAGGAAGCAAGATTTGTAAGGGCCTGGTGGTGCCGGGAAAGAAACTTGACGAAAGGGTTATAAGGGAACTGACAAAGATAAGTGAGGATAGGGAGGTTTTGAAAGACAAGAAAAAACTTATGGGACTTGTAAGAGAGAAAATAGAAAAGCCTGATTTATCTTATAAAAAAGAGATTGGGAAACTGGAGAGAGGAGAAAAGAAACTTGAGAGAAGAAAAGAGGTTTTGCTCGAGAAGTTTGAATCAGAAATTATAGATGATTTAACTTTCAAGGAAGAGTTTGAGAGAATCAAGAGATTACTGGAGAAAAGCAGAAGAACCCAGGCAGAAATGAAAACTACAGCAGGAAACAAGGAAATTTGTCTTGCAAGCCTTGAAAATTCTCTTGATGAGTTAGAGAATTTTGAGAAAAACTGGGAATTTCTGGATGAAGAAGGAAAAAAGGCAAGGATAATGGCAATTGTAAAAGAGATAGAAGTAAATGAAAACGAACTCATTATAAGACTTTTTATTGACAGTCCTGATGTCTATCCCTTGCTTACTGATAAAAAGCCCTTGCCAGGCGGATTCAAGTTTGTTGCCCAAGTGTCCCACAGGGACAGGGATTCATTGCTCCGACAAGCATAAATCTGGCGGGAAAACTAACCGAACCTTTAGCGCGAGAGATATGTATTATCCCATCCTCCAATGGCTGACGCAATACTTCAAGCACATCCTGATGAAATTCAGCCAACTCATCCAAAAAGAGAACGCCATTATGGGACAGGCTTATCTCTCCTGGTTTAGGAAAGGGACCGCCGCCAATAAGGGCAACATCAGAGATTGTGTGATGGGGACTGCGAAAGGGGCGAGTCGCCACGATAGCCTCTTTTGGATTGAGAAGACCTACAATGGAGTGAATCTTGGTTGTCTCTAAAGCCTCGGGAAGAGTAATATCAGGAAGAATGGTAGGAAGTCTCTTTGCCAACATTGTCTTTCCTGAACCAGGGGGACCAAGCAAGAGAGCGTTATGACCTCCACTAACGGCCACCTCTAAAGCCCGCTTTACATGTTCCTGACCAGCTACCTCATTAAAATCTACGGGATAAATTGCTCTTTCCTTAAAGAGATTCTTCACCTCTAAGGAAAAAGGGAGGATTTCAATTCTTCCTTCTAAGAAATCAATCACTCTTTTCAATGAGCCGACCGGATAGATATTGATTCCTTTGATTAAAGCAGCCTCGCGGGCATTCTCCTCGGGCAGGATAACTCCCTTTTTCTTCAAACCCTTTGCCTTCAATACAGTGGGAAGGATCCCTTTTACGGGTCGCAAAGAGCCATCCAAGGAAAGCTCTCCTAAGATAAAATAGTCGGTTAACCGATCCCGCTTAATTAGTTTCGTTGCGGTCAGGAGTCCAATAGCGATGGGAAGGTCAAAGGAAGGACCTTCCTTTTTAAGGTCAGCGGGGGCTAAATTGACGGTAATCCTTTTTACTGGAAATTCAAAACCGGAGTTCTTTAGGGCAGGTTTAACCCGATCCTTACTTTCTCTCACTGCCTGATCGGGTAGCCCTACAATAGAAAAGGAAGGTAGCCCCTGGGTAACATCTACTTCAATCTCGATTGGATATGCCTCTATCCCTGCAATCGTTGCAGAATAAACCTTGGCTAACATAATTGAAAGGCATTTTCAATTAATTTAATTTTTACCCCTTTTTCTCTATCTAAGACAAGAGCGACAACATCAAAACGGCAATCAACCCCGTTCAATTTCTTTGCTTTGAGATATAAAGAAGCAACCCTGGATATCTTTTTCTTTTTCTCCTCAGAGATGGATTCCTCAGGCCTCCCAAAATTATAAGAGGTTCTTGTTCTCACCTCGATGAAAACAAGAACCTTTCTCCAATAGGCAATAAGGTCGATCTCGCCGAAAGAGGTCTTAAAATTTCTTTCTATTATTTTGTAACCCTTAGAGAGTAAAAATTTCTCTGCTCGCTCCTCCCCTTCTCTGCCTAACTTTATCCTCTCTTTACCCAAATTAAGTTTTCTTCCTCAAATAGTATAATTTTGCTCTTCTTATTTTTCCTTTCTTCTTGATCTTGATATCCTGAATAAGTGGGGAGCGAAGAGGAAAAATTCTTTCCACTCCCTCCCCATAAGAGATTTTGCGCACAGTAAATGTCTCATTTGCGCCACACCCTTTTCTGGCAATTACTATACCATCAAAAATCTGGATTCTCTCCCGAGATTTTTCTTCCTTCTTATCCTTCTTCTTGCTTTCTGGCTCAATTATTTTAAGGTAAACCGCAATTTCATCCCCTACCGAAAATTGAAAGAAACTTTTTTCAGAAGCATTCATTTTTAACCTCTTGTAAGATCAGGACGAAGAGCGCGGGTTCGCTCCTTTGCCTGTTTCCGGCGCCACTTAGCAATCTCCCGGTGATTACCTGAGAGGAGAACCTCGGGAACTCTTAAGCCTCGAAAGATTCGAGGTCGAGTGTAATGCGGCCAATCAAATATCCCGGTAGCAAAGGAATCCTCCTCTATTGCCTCCTTGGGAAGAACACCAGGAATAAGTCGGCTGATGCTATCGGCCACTACCATTGCCGGCAATTCCCCGCCGGTTAAAACATAGTCACCAATAGAGATTTCCTTATCCACAATCGTTCTTACCCGCTCATCCACCCCTTCATAATGTCCGCAGATAAAAATTAGGTGTTTCTCTTTAGAGAGTTCTTTAGCTATTTTCTGACTAAAAAGAACTCCGGTAGGGGTGAGAAAGATAACTTTTGACTTTTGATTTTTGCCCCTGATTAAATCAGGGGTTGATTTTCCCCTTATATACTCTATTCCCTCAAAGATTGGCTCTGGCTTCATCACCATCCCTTTCCCTCCTCCATAGGCAACATCATCCACCTTCTTATGCTTATCATGCGTAAAATCTCGCAGATTATGAATATTGACTTTGAGAAAACCCTTCTCTTTAGCCCGTTTAATAAT
>DAOVGU010000256.1 GCA_030672255.1 bacterium | reverse complement strand
ATCTGGTTGAGATTACAAAGGTTGCCGAGAGAGATGCAAGTTCAATTTTCGCATATATCGCGCGAGATAATCCAAGCGCAGCTGTCAAATGGATTAAAGAAATTGAACGTCAGATAGATTCATTAGAAACCTTTCCTGAGCGGTGTCCTGTTATTCCCGAGACCAAGGAGTTGGGAAGGCAATATCACCATCTTATATTTGGTAATTATCGAACCATTTTTCGTATTCAAGGTTCAAAGGTAATCATAATGCGCGCTGTTCATGGTACCCGTTTGCTTAACATAGAGCTATTTGAGAAATAAATTCTTTATCATGAATTCAAAAGAAAGAGTGTTGGCCACTTTAAACCGGAAGGAGCCAGATAGAGTTCCTATAGGAGAATGGGGAATTGACCATGATACAGCAGAAAAGGTGATAGGACGCGAAACCTATTGGAGGAATAGAAAGAAGGAGACCTTAGCTTTATGGGCAGGCAAAAGGGACGAGGTAGTAGAAAGTTATAAGAAGGATTTAGTAGAACTTATAGAAAAACTTGATCAGGATTTGGTGCCGGTACATTTCGTTCCTCCCAAAGGTTTAGAACCAAAAAAGATCAAACAAATAGATGAAAAAACATGGGAAGATCAAGAGGGGCGCATCTTTAAATATTCTGCCGGAAATGATGCTATATATTGTACTCAAGATCCTACCAAGAAAATTTTCTCCTCTGGCAAAGAGCTCAGAGAATTCTTTGAATCAGAATATATATCTGATACAGGATTTAAGATAAAGAAAAAAGGGCAGGATGGCTATGAATTTGAACTGGAAGATGAATCTACCTTAGATCTTATTAGATATGTAGTTAGTAAATTGGGGGACAAAAGATTTATTTTTGCGAGAGATTTTAGCGAATTCGGTTCTTTTATCACAAATAATCAGGAAGATTTTTTTCTTTCAATTGCGATGTGTCCTGATTTAGTGAAGGAGAGTTTCGACCTTATCACAGAATTAAATATTGCAAGAGCAAAAATCTGTATCGATGAAGGCGTGGATGCGATTATGCCGGGGGGAGATTTTTCCGATTCTAACGGTCCGATGGTTTCTCCCGAGACTATCCGAAGAATATTTCTGCCCGGGATGAAAAAATTAAGTGATTATGGACACCAAAGGGGAGTAAGGGTAATGAGCCATAATTGTGGCAATAATTGGAAGATAATGGATATATTGATTGAGGCTGGCTATGAGTGCTGGCAATCTATTGCCTGCAAGACAGCAGATATGGACCTTAAAAGGTTAAAGGAAAAATATGGCAACAAAATAGCCCTCTGGGGAGGAATAAATATTGAGACTCTTATTGATGGAACACCGGAAGAGAATAGGAAAGATGTACTCTATGCTTTAAAATACGCTGCTCCTGGCGGAGGATTCATTTCAGGCACCAGTAATAGTGTATGTTTTGGAAGTAAATATGATAACTATATGGCCGCCTTGGAGACTTTCCATAAGTATGGAGATTACCCCTATTCGACTGCCCTAATAAAGTTAATCTTTTTATAATAAAATTGTAGTGGCTCCATTTATGGAGTCTTGTTCTTCCCTGCCTGATAAATCAGGCAACTACAGGCAAAGCAAGCTTTGCAACTACAGAACCCTTATTTAAAAGAGCATTATGCGGGTACCTTTAGATAAAGTTTTAAATCTGTTAGGAGCAGAGCAAGCGCCACTCCAAAGTCAGAGGCGACGGCAAGCAGCCGTTTGGAGAGGAGAAAAATTAGACTATCTTCCTCTTTTGCTTGCCGGGGGTTCAACCTTAGAAAGAAAAAATTTCCCTTCTTATAACCTGAAGGAACAGTTCTTTGATAAGGAGAAAATGTTGTATGAACAGGCCTGGGCAGCACTGTCCACAGTGAGGGCAGGAGGCGATGCCCTACCTTCGGTACGAGCTAATCTGGGGACCGGTTTTCTTGCTTCTGTTTTTGGCCTTGAAGAAGAGGTCTTTGCGGATAAGATGCCCTGGCTAAAAGAGCATTTGAGGAAGGAAGAGATTAAGAAACTTTCCGTAGAGGGTTTAAACCCAATTTCAGAGAAGGACTTGATATCCCGAGCAAAAGAGTATATGGGCTTTTTTAAAGAAAAATTGGATGAGAAAGCCTCGGTTTACATTCCCGATACCCAGGGTCCTTTTGACCTGGCCCATTTAATCAGGGGAGATGAGATATTTACCGATCTCTATGATGACCCGGATTTTGCCCACCATTTGATGGAGCTTTCTACTTATGTTTATATTGCGGCAACAAAATATTTAAAGAAGGTAGTTGACGAGCCTTTAAATACAGGGCATCATGGCAACTCTCTCTATATGGGGAATTGTGGAGTGCGATGCTGTGAGGATACAACCACCCTCCTCTCTCCCGATTTGGTTAAAAAGTTTGTCGCCCCTTATATTAAAAAAGCATTGGCTCCTTTTGGCGGAGGTTGGATTCACTTCTGTGGTAAAGGAAATCACCTTCTTGATATCTTCTTAGAGATACCCGAGGTCAAGGGAATCAACTTTGGCAATCCGGAAAATTATGACCCGGCTGAAATCTTGCCAAAATTAGAATCCAAGGGGAAAATCTACTATGGCTCCTTTCCGAGAAAAGAAAAAGAAGGAATGGAAGAATACTTTGTGCGACTTTTAAAACCCCTTCATAAAAAGGGAACCTTTCTTCTTGGATTTAGCTTACCCGAAGGGGAAGAATCATCCTCAGTCCTCTCCCTCTGGCATTCAGTTCAGGATAAGTTGCTGTGAGTGATTTCTGAAAAGCTAATCTATCCGCATATTCCTACCTGCCTACCCTACCTCGCCGGCAGGCGGGCCAAAGATAGCATGCATATAGTCTAAGAACGCAATTTGACAAAGGTGGGGTGGGTGATATACTCACTTATACAATCTCTATCATCTGAAGGGAAGGGATGGTAAAAAGTTAGGAGACTAATAAATACAAATGGGCGAGAAAAGGTATACGGATGTTCATGTACATCACCTACCTAATGGAAAAGAGATAACTGCAAAATCCATATTAAATGCCATGGACAAAACAGGATTAGAGAAAAT
>DAOVGU010000054.1 GCA_030672255.1 bacterium | reverse complement strand
GAAGAAGATAGTCCGAACATGCTATTATGCCAAAGATAAAAGAATTTCTCCATGAGGTAAGAATAGAATTTAAAAGGGTCTCCTGGCCTACAAGGAAGGTGCTTCAGAAATTCACAATTTTAGTTCTCTTGGTTGTGATATTGCTTTCGATATTTACGGGAATATTAGATACCATTTTTTCCAAATTTATCAGTATTTTTTTCAAATAGGGAGGCTCGGAGGTTCACTTCAGCGGCACGCTCGCAGAGATGCTCGCTATGGGCGACTTCTCTGTTCAGGCATTCATCCGTCGCCTAATGCCGCTTAAAGTAAACCTCCTCGCCTTAGCGTTTAAAACACTGATGTAAGGACTATTTCTGTAGGCGTGCCTTGTTAGCGACGAAGCGGGCATGGTGTCCGCCATTGTTCGTTGGCGGACGAGCAAGGAGCAACGAGAGTGCAGATTCCCTCGCTGGGGGAATCAAACGTGCCGCTGAAGAAGATAGTCCGAGTATCTTATGGCTAAAAGATGGTATATAGTACATACAAAGACGAATCAGGAGAAAAAGGTTAAATCTTTACTTGAACATCTCATTACCCAGGGAGAATACAAGATTTTCCAGGTGATAGTCCCTACCGAAGAGATTACCGAGATCATAAAGGGGCAAAGGAAGGTAAAACCTCGGGAGTTCTTTCCTGGTTATATCTTAGTGGAAATGGATCTTGATGAAGAGACATGGCATGAAATTCGGACAACCTCTAATGTCTTGGGTATTTTGGGAGAAGGCGATAGACCCACTCCATTACCGGAAGAGGAAATCCAAACTCTTTTGAAGGTCTTAGAGGAGAAGAAGAAAAAGCCAAGTCCTAAGGTAGAGTTTGAAAAGGGCGAGCATGTGGAGATTAAGGAAGGTCCATTTGCAAACTTTAGCGGTATTGTGGAGGAGGTAAATCCTGAGAAGGAAAGGTTGAAGGTGGGTATTTTTATCTTTGGCAGAGCAACAATGGTTGAGTTGGAATATTGGCAAGTAGAGAAAGTTTGATGGCAAAGAAAATCAAGAGCATAGTGAAGTTACAGATACCTGCGGGACAGGCGTCTCCTGCTCCTCCTATTGGTCCTGCTTTGGGACAGCATGGAATTAACATCATGGAATTTTGCAACTCATTTAATGAAAGAACAAAGGGAAAGGAGGGAATGATTATTCCTGCGGTGGTTACCATCTATGAAGATAGATCATTTTCCTATCTTTTGAAGTCTCCTCCGGCCTCAATTCTCCTAAAAAAGGCCGCCGGTATTGCCAAGGCCTCAGGTACCCCAAATAAGGAGAAGGTGGGCAAGGTGAAGAGAAAGGATGTGGAGGAGATCGCCAAGTTAAAGTTGGCCGATCTTAATACAAAGGACTTGGGCAAGGCAATAAAGATAATTGAAGGCACAGCAAGAAGTATGGGAATTGAAATAGAATGAAAAGATCAAAAAGGTATCGGGAGGCTTTAAAATTAGTGGATAAGACGAAAACCTATGAGATTCCCGAGGCAATTTCGATCCTTAAGAAAACTACGAGCAATAAATTTGACGAGACAGTAGAATTATCATTTCATCTTTTAATGTCCAAGAAAGAAGGTATGATAGTTAGAGGTGTAGCAAACCTTCCTTACGGTACTGGCAAAAAGGTAAAGGTTCTTGTTCTTACTAAGGGCGAAAAGGTCAAGGAGGCAAGAGATGCTGGTGCAGATTTTGTTGGATTTGAGGAATTATTGGAGAAGATAAAGAACGGTTGGAGCGATTTTGATGTTGTCATTACCACGCCCGATTCGATGAAGGAGGTTTCAAAGGTTGGTCGGTATCTGGGGCCCAAAGGCCTGATGCCCACTCCCAAGACCCACACTGTCACCGATGAGGTAGGAAGAAGGGTAGGAGAAGTAAAGAAGGGAGAGGTTGTCTTTAAAATGGATAAAGGAGGCAATATACATTTGCCGGTAGGTAAAATTTCATTTAAGGAAGATGAGTTAATAAAAAATATAAATACAGCAATAACCTCGGTGGAAAATAGCATAGTTGGAGGGAAAGGCCAACATATTAAATCTCTATCTCTCAGCTCTACAATGGCTCCCTCCTTAAAACTAAAGACTTAATTTGCACTTATCCGCTATAGAACTCATGAGCGGATGTGCTCATTAAAAATGGCTAGAGAAAATAAGGAAAAGGAGGTCTTTGCATTGACAAAAATGCTAAAAGATGCTAACATATTTTATTTAATAAATTTTTCGTCCCTTTCCGTTCCTCAAGTTACAGATTTGCGTCAAAGAATAAGGGAAGCAAAAGGAAGTTGCAAAGTAGCAAAAAAAAGTTTTGTCTTGTTAGCCTTGAAAGAGTCCTATTTGGAGGGTTTTTTGCCCTATTTAGAAAATTTAACCGGGGCGACAGGATTTGTTCTTGGGGAGGAGGCAAATAGTCAAAGGCTAGCGCAGGTTCTGACAAACTTTGGGAAAGAATTTGGATCCTTTGGGGTAAAGGCAGGATACTTTTCTGGTAGACTTCTTTCCTCGGAAGAGATTCAATTATTGGCAAGATTACCTTCTCGAGATACTATTCTCTCAGAATTAATTGGTAGTTTGAAGCTTCCTTTAGCAGGGTTTCTAAATCTTCTTGTTGCCCCTATTCGCGATTTTATTAATCTGCTAAGGAACATAGAAAAGAAGGAGAAAAAATAAAGAGGAGATAGAGAAATGATGGCAGAAAAGAAAGAGGCGAAATCTGCAAAGAAGACAAAAGCTACAGCGAAAAAGGAAGAAAAATTAGTTTCTAAAGAGGATTTTGTTGCCGCAATTGAGAGAATGAATATTCTGGAGTTATCGGAATTGACGAAAACCCTAGAGGAGAGGTTTGGAGTAAGTGCCTCTGTTCCGGTTGCGCCGGTAACCCAGGTAACTTCTGGGGGAGAAGCCCCTCCCAAGGAGGAGGAAAAAACCTCTTTTGATGTAATTTTAAGTGAGGTAGGAGAGAAGAAAATTCCGGTAATCAAGGAGATAAGAGCGATTACTAACCTCGGACTGAAGGAATCGAAGGATTTTGTGGAGTCTGCTCCCAAACCTATTAAGGAGAAGATAGAGAAGAAGGAGGCGGAGGAGATTAAGAAAAGATTGGAGGCAGTTGGCGCTAAAGTGGAAATAAAGTGAGAGAAAATAGAAAGAAATTTTTGTTAGAGGAGATTCCTGGCCTCTTAGAAATACAACTTATCTCATATAAAAATTTTCTCCAGAAAGATGTGGACCCATCGAGAAGAGAAAATATGGGTTTGGAATATGCTTTTCGAAAATTCTTCCCTATCTCCAGAAATAATAACCTTGTCACTTTACAATATTCAGGCTATTCCCTGGAACCTTCTCGCTCTGATCAATTTGAATGTCAGCGTAATGGAATCAGCTATAGCTACAATCTTAAGGTGAAATTTCAGCTCATTATCAAGGAAAAGATGAAGACCAAGAGTCGCTCAAGTACTAATGAGATTAAAGAAATAAAGGAGCAGGAGGTTTATCTTGGTGCCCTTCCCATAATGACTGACCGGGGAACCTTTATCATCAATGGGGTAGAAAGAGTGGTTGTTCAACAGCTGCAAAGGTCTCCGGGAGTTTACTTTAAGGAGGAATCGACTGAGGGTGCACAGAGACTGTATTCGGCTAAAATTATCCCTCTCCGGGGAATGACGCTTGAATTTAGTTTTCATAGCAATCTCTGGTATGCCTCTTTAGGCAAAAACAGGATCTTTATTACCACTCTCCTCCGAGCCTTAGGATATAGGACAGATAGGGAGATCATAGAGGTTCTTTGCCCGAAATCGAAAAGACCGGAAGAAGCGATTATCAATACCTTAGAGAAAGATTATTTAAGGAGTCCTGAAGAGGCGATTTTAAAAATCTATAGCTTGCTGCAGCCTGGTTATCCAAAGGTTCTCAAGATTGCGGAAGCCTACTTTCACCAGCTTCTCTTTAGTGGATATGGTTACGACCTTTCCTTGGCTGGAAGGAAGCAATTAAATAGGAAATTGAGTTTAAATTTAGAGGAGAGAACCTTAACAGAAACCGATATTATTGAAACCTTGAGATATTTACTTGGTCTCCAGAAGGGGGAGGGAAGCGTTGACGATATTGACCATTTGGGAAATAAGCGGGTAAGGACAGCGGGAGAATTGGTGGAGACCCAGGTAGAGATTGGTTTAGCAAGATTGGCAAGATTTATTAGAGAGAGGATGACTCTTCAAGAACCAGAGACGCTGTCTGTGCTGGATCTTGTGAATTCTCGCGCTTTTTCGGCCGCAATCAATGACTTTTTCAATCGCAATCAACTTTCTCAATTTCTCGATCAGACAAACCCTCTTTCCGAACTGACCCATAAGAGAAGGCTCTCCGCTATTGGGGAAGGGGGAATAATTGAGAGGAAGAGGGTAGGGTTTGAGGTAAGGGATGTCCATTACACACACTACGGAAGGGTCTGTCCTATTGAAACGCCAGAGGGCGGCAATATTGGGCTGATTACCTCTTTAGCTATTTATGCCAAAATAGATAAATTGGGCTTTTTGAGAACCCCTTACCGTAAAGTAATAAAGGGAAGGGTAAGCGAGGAAATAGAATATCTCTCAGCCGATGAAGAAGATAAATGCATCATTGCTCAGGCAAATTCCTCTCTGGATAAAGGGGGAAGATTTTTGGAGAAGGAGGTTTCAACAAGATTTAAAGGGACATTTCTTATGACACAGGCCTCCTTGGTCAATTATATGGATATTTCCCCCAAGCAGATCTTAAGTCCGACCGCC
>DAOVGU010000160.1 GCA_030672255.1 bacterium | reverse complement strand
ATCGCAAGAGAACATTTGTTGTGAAGGATTTTCACCCTCTCGGAACAGAGGTAGTCGTTAAATTCGGATGCAAAAAAGAGAAAGTCTCTCTTGATTTAATTATTCCTTTTCCTCCTTGCTATAAGATAATATGGAGAAAGGAATCTATCACAGTCGATTCGGTTACGTCGGGAAGGAATAGCAAGATAACATCTTTTTCTTTAATCCCTACCAGTTTAAGGGATATTATAGGTATAGGGTGGGAATATGAAAGTGCTATTAAGAGAATTTGGAACAGGATAAAAAAGCATTCTAAAAAGTTTCTCTGGAAAATAATCGCTATCGGATTATTTCTTGCGGGAATCGGAATTATCTTTAAGAACGCAACCATTGGGGCAATCCTATTAGCGTTAGGTGGTCTCCTCTTGAGCCCATTGATACAAGAATGGTATTCAAAAAAACGTCAGACACAAGAAAATAAAGGATATTAGAATAATTATGGCTATTTCTGATAAACAAACTTTTAAAAATCAGGATTTGGTGCTCAAGGTTTCGCCAAATGTTGACCCAAAGATGTTTGATATAAACAAGTATGAAGCATTTATTGATGCTCTTTGTAAAGAAAGGAAATTTCAGAAAGAAGCAATAAGGATTACTCTTCGGTATTTACTCGCTGGAGAATATAGAAATTTACGCCAACTGGCTAAAGAGAATTATCAACAAAATCTTGTGCTTCAGGAGAAATATTCTTCTTTAGAAGATTTTTATAAACATCTCCAACTACCTGATAAACTTTCCTGCACTATTGATTTAGCCACCGCAACCGGGAAAAGTTATGTTCTTTACGGAATTGCCCAGATTATGCTTGCCGAAGGAGCAGTAGACCAGGTCTTAGTTCTTTGTCCTTCCAATACTATAGAAGATGGTCTTAATGAAAAATTCCGAGCACTCAGTGGTAATAAGATTTTGAAGGACTTACTTCCTGAAGATTCAAAAATTCTAAACCCCAGGATTATCAATGCCAGTCAAACAATAAAAAAGGGAGACATTTGCATAGAAAATATCCATGCTACTTACGAACGAACTAAATCCTCTATTGAGGATAGTTTGTCAGGTAAGGGAGAAAGAACACTGGTTTTAAATGATGAAGTTCACCATATGGCTAACCCACCAGCTCGGGATATGGCACTAAAGAAGTGGAAAGAATTTTTATTAAATCCTGAGTATGACTTCAAATATATTGTAGGAGATTCCGGAACCTGCTATGTAGATAATGACTATTTTACTGATGTCATTTATCGTTTTTCTTTAAGGGAAGCAATAGAAAAAAGATTTGCAAAGACGATTGATTATGTGGCAGAGGATATTTCTCATTCTAAGGAAGAGAAGTTTCAGAAAATTTACGATAACCATATCCAGAATAAGACGGTTAAGTATCGCCTTATTAAACCTCTTACTATTTTGGTTACCAGGGATATTGCCGCCTGTAAAAAGCTAAGAGAAGATTTGGTCAATTTCTTAGTGGATAAAGAGAAAATAAACAGAGAAACGGCTGAGACAAAAGTTTTGATTGTTACTTCCGCCAGCGAGCATAAGAAAAATATACCAAAGTTAAAGGAAGTAGATAATCGGTACAATCCTATTGAATGGATTACATCGGTAAGTATGCTTTCTGAAGGGTGGGATGTCCAGAATGTCTGCCAGATAGTTCCTCACGAGGAAAGAGCATTCAACTCCAGACTTTTAATTGCTCAAGTGCTGGGAAGAGGTTTACGAATACCGCCAGAATATAAAGGAGAGCAACCGGTAGTTACCGTCTTTAACCATGATAAGTGGTCAAGTGGCATTAGGCACTTGGTAAATGAAGTCCTTGAAATAGAAAAAAGGATAAAAAGTTATCCTATAGCCAAAAAGAAAAACTACAATTTTACAGTTCACAATATAGATTACAAAAAATCAGAAGAGATAGTAGAAACTCCTACAGGACAATATGGTTTTAGCAAGGGTTTTATCAGTTTTAGTAGTCAACCTGTCCGAGAGGAAAGCGAAACCGTTTATGAACGAGCAGTAACTGAGAAAAGAGACCCCAAGAAAACCTTGATAGAACATAAAACCTATCCAATGGAAGAGGTGGCAACGGATGTATTAAACAGATTGAAAGCATATGATATGGAAGAGGGAACTTCCTATAGCAAAGAATATTCATTTGAGAAAATTGTGGCAATTATTAAAAAATCTCTTATAAGAATAGGAGACAAAACTAATTTGGTCAGACAGGACAACAAACAAAAAGTTCTTCAAGGTTTTGGGGTGATTAGAAGAAAAAAGAGCAAAAGTCTAAGGCATAAGATTGAAGCGATGAACCTTGTTAAAAAGAAAACAGAGGATCTGGAGAAAAGACCCATTGGTATCGGAATATTAAGAAGAGATGGGGCTATATTCTTTGATGATTTATCCCTTCAAGAGGGCGAGGAAGATGATAAGAAATTATTAAGAGAACTCCTGGAAGATGAAACTCTTCCCGTATATGCACTTCAAAAAGTAGAGAATACATTTAATTTCAAAACCCCCTTGAATCTGGTTTTTGCCTCTTATAAGCCAGAAAGAAACTTCATAAAAAAGTTAGTTAAAGAAGAAAATGCTAAAATAATTAATAGTTGGATTAAATCACCGGATATAGGGTTTTATAGTGTAGAATATTCCTGGAGGAAAGGAGAACATCCAAAACAGGGAAGTTTTAATCCCGATTTTTTTATTAAAATTGGTAATGATATTCTGGTCATTGAGATTAAATCGGATGATGACCTGTGCGATGAGAATAAAGCAAAATTGAAATATGCTAAAGAACATTTTGAAAGATTAAACAAGCGCCATCAGAAGCAAAAGTATTATTTTAAATTCCTTTCTCCTGAAAGTTATGATTCCTTCTTTCAATATTTGAGGAAAGGAAAATATCAAGAATTTGTCTCGGAAATTGAGGCGAAATTGGAAGGAAAATCCTAATTTGAGAATCAAATTTGTTAATTGGCATTTAGAAAACTTGGGAGATTCAAGAAAGAAAGACCCGATGACTAAGGGGATTGACGTTTTGATGTTATGATGCTATAATGTTTTTTAGAAAGGAGGCAGGATGGCTAATTTAAATCGGACAACGGTGTATCTGAATCCAAAAGTCTACCGCGCTTTAAAGGTGAAAGCAGCCACCACCGATTCTTCCATCTCCCAGTTAGTGAATAGGGCGGTGCTTGAGGCTTTAAGAGAGGATATAATTGACTTAGAGGCTTTTCAAAAACGGGCAAAAGAACCTCTTCAGCCTTTAGAAAAAGTTCTTGCAGAATTGAAACAGGATGGTCAACTATAAGGTATTGATTAAGAATTCTGCAGAGAAGGAATTGCGTTCTTTGCCGAGGGTGGACTTGAGGAGAATTGCGAAACGGCTCACCTGTTTATCCATCAATTCCCGACCTGTTGGTTCGGAGAAACTTTCTGGCCAAAACCGCTATCGTATTCGTCAGGGTGATTGGCGGATTATCTATTCAGTGAATGACCGGAAAAAAGAAGTGACTATTTTCCGCATTGGTCATCGCCGGGAGGTCTACCGTAACGATTAAGGCGAAAGAAATGGCAATTGAATAAGTATAGACCTGATGATAAGGAGGTTTAGGAAGGAATAAGAGTTGCATACCTACACTTAGTCAGTTATAATAAAAGAGATGGGTAACAGGGATAGAGATTATTGTGTACTTATTGGGGACCTTATCGGCTCCAAGGGAATGTCTGAACGAGGACAAGCTCAAGAAAGGATTAAGAAGACGATTAATAAAGTCAACCACAATTACCATTCTTATCTAATCTCTCCTTTCACTATTACACAGGGTGATGAGATTGCTGCTCTTCTTAAAAACATTGCTTTCGCCTATGAAATTGTAGTTAATCTTGAAAAAGAAATCTTCCCTTTAAGGATGCGTTTTGGTATTAGTCTTGGTAAAATTACTACCTCTCTTTATAAAGATGCTGCTGCAGTCGATGGACCCGCCTTTTACAAAGCAGCCGAGGCTTTAGAAAAAGCAAAAAAGGAAGACTCTCTTGTAATTTTTAATACCGGAAATCCCACCTTTGACATTCTGATCAATACTTTAGAAAGTCTTCTCTACCTTCTTAAAAACTCCTGGACTGACCAGCAGAGGAGAATAGCAATTCTTTATTCTCAATTTAAAAATCAGAAAGAAGTTGCTGAAAGAATAAAGATAAGCCAGCCAGCTGTAACGAAGGTATTAAAGGCTACTTCTTTTAAAAAAATTCAAAGAGCAGAAGAGTCGGTGATCTATCTTCTGAAGAATTTTCATAAATTTTCTTCATAACCTTTTTAGGTTATAAAACTAAAATATAACCTTTTTAGGTTATATGCCTGAAATGATAAAAGTGGCGGTAATTGTTGGTACTTACCTTCTCTGTTTTCTTTTAGGAAGTGTAATTGTCAGGAAAGTAATCTTTTCTCTTATTGCAGACCCAAAAGATAGAATAGATAAGAAAACTCTTCGATTAGGAACTTACCTGGGAATCTGCGAATCCTTTCTCATTATTACTTTTATTCTTTTAGAAGCATATACCGCTTTGGCCTTAACGATTA
>DAOVGU010000201.1 GCA_030672255.1 bacterium | reverse complement strand
GCCGCAAAACTGATGATTGCCCATATTGATAAGAAGAGAAAAGCATTAGGGATTGATAAGGCACGCGAAAGAGTTCTCTTCGATATGTCCAAACGCAGAGAACTGTAATAAGGAGAGAAGAAAATGTCTAAGATTATTGCTTCAGCCGCGATAAGAGGGGCGCATAAAATAGTAGAGAGAACGGAGAAAAAATACAAAGAAACAATTGAAAAATGGGGTCCGGAGCAAAAGGTGGAATTTCCCAACACCGCCTATTATTTACCCATAATCTATGGCATTCTGGGAATCGCCGTCAAAACCTTAGGCGATATGAAGCCGGTTCTGGAAAGATGCCGAACCCTTCTTCCTCCCTTTGTCCGGGAAAAGGCCTGGCTTCCCTATCTTGGACCTGCATTAGATGCGGGTATGGCAACATTTTTTGCTGAAGAAATTATTGAGGCGATAAGGTATTTAGAGGAACCGAATTTTTATACTAAAACAGAAGAACCTAAGGATGGAAATATCTGGCTGGGTGCGGCCGATGATGTGGTGATGAGGAAGCGCGGCATTGAATTTGTGGATGGCAGTGCCCCGGGTTTTGCCGCTATTCCGGGAGCGGCTCCCAATGCAGAGATTGCAGCCAAACTTACTCAGGAGTTACAGCAGAAGAGCCTCTATGTATTTATGTGTGCGGAAGATAAAGGAAAGAGATTTTCGGAACAACTGATTGAGAAGAATATCCAGATTGGCTGGCCAACAAGGCTTGTTTCCTTTGGTCCCGATATCTCGGCGGCCGTATTTGCGGTGGGTTTTGCTACCCGGGTGGCTCTCTCCTTTGGCGGAGTGGAACCGGGCGATTTTCGTAAGGTCCTTATTTATAACAAGGATAGGTGCTTTGCCTTTGTAATGGCTTTAGGAGAAGTTAGCGATGAATGGTATGCTAATGCCGCGGGAGCCATAAACTGGGGCTTTCCCACCATTGCCGACAGTTCGATACCCCAGATTCTTCCTACCGGTATCTGTACCTATGAGCATGTTGTCTCCGGTATCCCCCATAATCAAATCGTCTCCAAATCCATCGAGGTGAGGGGATTGAAGGTGACGGTGGCAGAGGTCCCTGTCCCGGTCCCCTATGGTCCGGCCTTTGAAGGGGAAAGGGTGCGCAAGGAGGACCTCTATGCCGAATGTCGCGGGGGAGTGACCGCGGTATGCGAATGGACAACCTCCAAACCGTTGGATGAGGTTGAGGATGGGAAGGTGGAGGTTATTGGTCCTGATTTAGATGATATGCAGGAAGGTACTCAATTTCCTTTAGCCATTGTCGCCGAGGTAGCCGGAAGGCAGATGCAGGAGGACTTTGAACCAATTTTGGAACGGCAGATTCATTATGTGATTAACTACGCCCATGGAGTGATGCATATCGGTCAGCGGGATATCGCTTGGATACGAATAAGCAAGGAGGCAAAGGAGAAGGGATTTAGGTTGAAACATATCGGTCTGATTATCCATGCCAAGTTCCATGAGATGTTTGGCCGCATCTTCGATAAGGTGCAGGTAAAACTTTATACAAAGGAAGAAGATGTGAAGAAGATTTTAGAAAAGGCTAAAAAAGTCTATGCGACGCGGGATGCCAGAATTGAAGGAATGACCGATGAGACTACCGATACTTACTATTCCTGTACGCTCTGCCAGAGTTTCGCCCCAAGCCATGTCTGTATGGTCAGTCCGGAAAGGACCGGCCTTTGTGGAGCCTATAACTGGATGGACTGCAAGGCTTCCTATGAGATTAATCCTACCGGACCGAATCAACCGGTAGAGAAGGGGGAGATGATTGATACCAAATTTGGGCAGTGGAAGGGAGTTAATGACTTTATCTATCAGGCCTCCCGACAAAAAATAGACCATTACAACTTTTACAGTATAGTGCATGACCCGATGACAACCTGTGGTTGCTGTGAATGTATTTGTGCGGTGCTTCCTCTCTGCAATGGAGTGATGACCGTCAGTCGCGAATATATGGAGATGACCCCCTGCGGAATGAAGTTTACTACTTTAGCGGGAACGATTGGGGGAGGATTATCCACTCCTGGTTTTGTGGGGCATTCCAAATATAACATCTGCCAGCGGAAATTTATTTTAGGTGATGGCGGCATTAAAAGATTAGTCTGGATGCCCAGGATGCTCAAAGAGGAGATTGCAGAACGGTTAAAGAAACGTTCCGAGGAAATCGGTATTCCTGATTTTCCGGAGATGATTGCCGATGAGACAATCGGCACAACGGAAGAACAAATCCTTTCTTTCCTCAAAGAGAAAAATCATCCGGCATTAAAGATGGAACCAATATTAGGAGAATAAAATGGCATTAACCGGTATTGAAATCTATAAGAAGCTGCCCAAAACGAACTGCGGTAAGTGTGGTGTTCCTACCTGCCTTGCTTTTGCGATGAATTTGGCGGCGGGAAAGGCAGAACTTTCTTCCTGCCCCGATGTCTCCGAGGAGATAAAGAGAGAATTGGCCGAGGCCTCCGCTCCTCCAATCCGACCCCTTACCATTGGGACGGGAGAAAATATTTTAAAGATTGGCGGAGAGACAGTGATGTTCCGCCATGAGAAAACCTTTGTTAATCCACCCGGTTTGGCTCTTTTGATTAAAGATAGTATGGGTGAGGATGAAATAGAGGAGAAAATTTCTCGTTTTAATCAGCTTCAATATGAAAGAGTTGGTCTTTTACTTCATCCGGATTTAATAGCCATAAAGGAGGAATCAAAAGAGGCGCAAAAATTTGCTGAAGTGGTTAAAAAAGTTAAGGAAAAGAGCAAAAACGGTATTATTTTAATGAGTGATAATTCGGATATCCTGGCCGCTGGTCTGCAGGCTTGCAAGGATGATAAACCTCTAATCTATGCCGCAAATAAAGAGAACCTTGATGCTGTAGCAAATTTGGCTAAAGAGAATTCCTGTCCTTTAGCCGTTCGCGGGGAAACGATAGAAGAACTGGTTGAACTCACTACCAAGTTGAGTGAGAAAGGGTTAAAGGACTTAGTGCTCGATTCGGGAGCCCGAACCCTGCGCAGGGTTTTAGAGGACCAGACAATAATCAGAAGAGCCGCCCTGCTTAAGAAATTCCGTGCTTTGGGCTTCCCGACGATTGCCTTTCCCTGTGAGATGACCGATAATTTTATGGAGGAGGCAACAGTTGCCTCGGTATTGATTGCCAAGTATGCCGGAATCATTGTTCTCTCCGATATTATGGGAGAAAGTCTCTTTCCCCTTCTCCTGGAGCGGTTAAATATCTACACCGACCCGCAGCGACCGATGGCGACCAAGGAAGGAATTTATGAGATTAATAATCCGGGTGAGGACTCTCCGGTGCTTGTTACGACAAATTTTTCCCTTACCTATTTTATTGTCTCCGGAGAAATAGAGGCGAGCAGAGTTCCTGCCTGGCTTCTGGTTCAGGAGGCGGAAGGTCTTTCGGTATTGACCGCCTGGGCGGCAGATAAGTTTGTTGCCGAAACTATTGCTCCCTTTGTGAAGAAATGTGGGATTACTGATAAGGTCAAAGATAAAAAACTTATTATCCCGGGTTATACCGCTCAGATTTCCGGAGAATTGGAAGAGGAATTGGCGGGTTGGGAGATAACCATCGGTCCTCGCGAAGCATCTCTCATCCCGACCTTTCTGAAGGCTCGGCAGGAGGGTAAAAAATGATTCTGGTTGGAGAAAATATCAATATCGTTGCGAAGAAGATTGGTCCGGCAATAAAGAACAGGGAGGCAAAACCAATCCAGGAGTTGGCGATTAAAGAGAAAGAGGCAGGGATGGATTATTTAGACGTCAACCTGGGTCCAGCAAGGAAACAAGGATCTGAACTTATGGAGTGGCTGGTAAGAACGATTCAGGAGGTGGTGGACCTTCCTCTCTTCCTGGACACGACAAATATCGAGGCAATAGAGGCGGGACTGAAGGTGCATCAAGGAAAAGCAATCATCAATTCCATCTCCTGTAGGCCGGAAAGGATTCAAGCTCTTTTCCCCTTAGTGAAGAAATATAATTGCGGCTTTGTGGGTTTACTCTTGGGCACTGAAGGTATCCCCCGGGATGCCGCGGAGAGAGGTGCTTTGGCGGCTGAACTTTTAGCCAAGGCATCCGAGAAAGGAATTCCCAACGAGGATATTTGGCTAGACGCAATCGTACTCCCCATCTCTTCTCAGCAAGACCAGGTTAAAGGTTGTGCCGAATTTATGCAGATGTTCAGGGAATTGGCTCCGGGATGTAAGTCCACCTGCGGCCTCTCCAATGTCTCCAATGGAACTCCGGCAGAACTTCGCGGTCTCCTTAATTGCACCTATTTAATGATGCTGCAAAAATATGGATTAACCTCGGCCATTGTCGATGCCTTTGATTCCGAGTTAGTTAAAATAGCTAAAGGTGAAAAGGATAACTTAAAAAAGATAGTCTGGCAGGTGATGGATGGAGAAGAAGTAGATCTCGGTAGTCTCTCTACAGAAGAGGTTAACTACCTTAAAACCACCAAGCTCTTGTTAGGTCTTTCCCTTTACTCCCATTCCTGGCTTAAGTTATGAAATTACAGAAGGATAGAAAATGCCAAGGAAGATTAGCGATTTAATAAGAGATTTACAAAGGGCGGGCTTTGTTAACAGAGGAGGCAAAGGGGATCACCGGAACTTTGTCCATCCAAATGTTACCAAGCCGATCACTATTTCAGGAAAAGAAGGCGATGACGCAAAGCACTATCAAGAAAAGGCTATCCGCCTTGCCATAGAGGAGGCTAAGAGATGAATGAGGAAGCCAGATATGTAAAGCTTGTCGAGTGGTCCGATGAGGACGGGTGCTTCATAGGGAGTTGTCCGGAGCTTTTCTACGGAGGCTGCCATGGAGATAATGAGCGTGAGGTCTTCGATGAGTTGTGCCAGATTGTAGAACAGACAATAAAGCTTTATCAGCAGGATGGTAAGCCACTACCTTCTCCACTTTCTGGCAGAGAGTTTGTGAACGCACTCCAGAAGATTGCCTAACAACTCACTGCACCCGACCAAAAGAACTGGCGCTTTTTGGCACGTGAGTTCCATTGTTATACGACATCGTTTAGAATGAGGACGTAAAAATATGGAAGAATTGATTTATTTTATTGAATTCTAAACGACGGCGTATAGAGTCGTGCATAAACGAAGTACTTCAGTCATTTTAAGTTATATGAAATCATGGGCGAAATCAATAATAGTACATTGACCACTATGTACTGATGATATAGGTGGAGTAGGAGAGCATAACATGAGAATCGTTGACATAATGGTAAAAGATAAACCCCCCGTAAAACATTTCGAAACCACGAATTTATCTAATATTATTGTTCTAGCAGGACCGAATGGAATTGGAAAAACTCGTTTGATTCAACAAATAATTAACCTTTTTCAAAATCCAAGACCAGATCAGATGTTACATGTAAAAATCAAAGCGACAGTGCAAAACGAAAAAGATAGATGGGAAAAAGAAACATTATCTACACTTGATTCCAGCGATTCAGACATACTTCGCATCTTCATAAAAATCAAAGAAGGGGGGAATGGACTAGTAGTATAGTTAATTTCGACTCATCTAGGACATTTGAAACTGTTCAACCTTTTCAATGGAGCTGGGATTTTCCTGATCCTTTTGAAGAGGAAATTGGGTGGAATTTACTGTTTAGTCCATTCAAGAATCGGTATCAAGATACAATTCATGCATTATATAGAAAGATAGGCTATTACAGGGCGGAAATTTCTAAGCGGTATGATGAGCTCAGAAAAGCAGGGGAAACACAAATACCAATTAATCCTACAGACCCCCTACAAAAGTTTAAAGATATGTTTAATTTATTATTATCCCCAAAAAAACTTGCAGACATTCCACTAACTAATCCAAAATTACAATATATAGAAGAAAATGATCAAATATTGCCGATAGAATTCTTAAGCTCGGGTGAGCGGGAGGTATTTACTACAGTCTTTGATTTATTATTACATGAGCCAAGTGATTGTATTATCTTTTTTGATGAGCCAGAAATGCATTTGCACCCTGAACTTAGCTTTCGTCTTCTTAGAATCCTTGAAAATGTTGGGGAGAGGAATCAATTTATATTTTGCACCCACTCACCAGATATCATTACTGAGTCGCTTGACCATTCGGTGGTGTTTATCAAACCCCCAAATAATGATGAAAACCAAGCAATTTGCGTAAAGAAAGATGACGAAAGGGCAACTGCACTTAATCTATTAGGCCAAAATCTTGGAGTTATTGCATTAGGTAGGAGAATTGTACTAATAGAGGGCAAAGAAACTAGTTTAGATAAGCAAACATATGGTGAGATTGTCGGAGGTTTATTTCCACAATATGTTCTAGTTCCAACAGGGCCTCGTCAGACGATGTTATCATTCTCACGAGTAGTAGATGATATATTATCAAAAACTCTGTGGGGAATAGATTTCTTCATGATCTCAGATTACGATAGTAGTTTACCTGAACCCGTGACGAAAGATTTAATCTCGAAATCGGCAGGTCGCCTAGCTTTCCTTCCACGGTATCATTTAGAAAATTATTTCTTGGATGAAAATATTATTTCTAAAATGTTTAAAAAGCTAGAACCCAGAGAGAATTGGCTACGAGATCCTGACCAAATTAAAGAAAAGTTAAAAACAATCGCAAGGACAACTATACCCTATTCAGTTCAATTATGGTTAAATGCATTTCTAAAATCGAGAATCGGAGAAATAAATATCACAGTTAGAGGCATTGAAAATATGGATTTAAAGGAATATCTACACCAATTAGAGGCACCCTTCACCAATGAAAATAAACGTATCAATGAGAATCTCTCTATAGGAATGATTAAACAAGCGGTTGAAGATAGATGGAATGCACTTCATTCTTATATCGGCAATGATAATCCTGAGTGGAAAAAAATAATCCCTGGACGGGTCATATGTCACAAATTCACTAGTCTAGCGGAAATAGATGTTGGAAGGTTTAAAACAATGTACATTAATCAGGCTAAAGAGGAAGGTTTTACACCATTTAATGAGATTATAGACATTTTTAAAAGGTTCGATTCGTTATGCTCACATGAGGTGACTAAGTAAGATGTGCAATAATTTGCTAAGAGTCCAAAAGAGAGGAGATTTCGCCCATGACTCTGTGGCTTCCTCCGGAAGCCTTGCCCCGTTGCACTCTCACTCCGCTATCGCTCCGTTCGGGTCATATAACAGCGGATATGTGGCTCGCTTCGTTGCACTCGCTCGACCCAAATTACCCACTTTGTGGGCAATTTCGCATATTCGCCAGCCGTTCCGCCGATTATGAAAAACTGATACATAAAAAGGAATAGTTTTTAGTTTGGACTTTAATAAAACGATAGGTTAAAATACTGCTATGAAACTACCCATAAATAAAATAAATTAGAGATGTATGGGAGAGAGATAAATGATTGAGACAGACAAGCTATTGACTATAAAAGAAGCGAGTGAATGGGCAACGAAACATTTGGGTAAAAAAGTAACAACCTCAAATATTTCCTACCTCATTCAATATGGACGGATAAAGAAAATCGGAGGCAATGGAACCCCCCAGGTTTCTAAACAAGAGTTAATCAACTATTACAAATCTTACAACGGCATAAGAGAGCTTTCATGGAAAGGACAATTAGGCAATGACCTTAACTGGGCTTTATCATTTGACCAATACAAAGAAGCCGAGACAACCAAACATGTTCACCGACTTCATCCATACAAAGGCAAATTCATTCCGCAACTCGTTGAGTATTTCCTTGACGACCATACTGACAATTTCAAGAAAGAAGTATATTTCAAAAAAGGTGACATTATTCTTGACCCATTTTCTGGCAGCGGAACTACTATGGTACAATGTTGCGAGATTGGAATGCATGCCATTGGCATTGATGTTTCTGCCTTCAATACACTCATAGGGAATTGTAAGATTACGAAATACAACTTGGTTTATGTTCAAACAGAAATCAGCCGAATAACAAAAGCACTCAAGGAGTTTTTATCAAATTCTAACACACTTGAGTTTGAAGAAAAACTTTTGCAGGCACTTTACGAATTCAACAATAAGTATTTTCCCGTTCCCGAATACAAATACAAAGTCAAGCGCAATCTAATTAACGAGGATGAATACGGAGCAGAAAAAGAAAAAGAGTTTCTGTCTATCTTCAACAATCTCGTTCAACAATACAACATCAAACTAAGACAGGATAAAACCGATTCCTTTCTTGACAAATGGTATTCTCAACACATCAGAGATGAAATTCAATTTGTATTTAATGAAATTAAAAAGATAAAAGACGCTAACACTAAAAAAATCATTTGTATTATTTTAAGTAGGACTATTCGTTCATGCAGAGCAACTACTCACGCTGATTTAGCAACATTGCTTGAGCCAATTATAGCAACTTATTATTGTGCGAAACACGGCAAAGTTTGCAAACCACTTTTCTCCATTCTTAAGTGGTGGGAGATTTACACGAAAGACACTATTAAACGGCTCTCACAGTTCGATAGATTAAGAACACAAACTTTTCAAGTTTGTTTGACAGGCGACAGTAGAACCATTGATATCTTCGAGGAACTTGAAAAGAAGAATTTTGTATTTGCAGAATTAGCACGAAAGCAAAAAATCAAAGGAATATTTTCAAGTCCGCCATATGTTGGACTAATTGATTATCACGAACAACACGCTTATGCCTATGACCTTTTTGGGTTTAAACGCAGAGATGATTTAGAAATCGGTCCGCTCTATAAAGGACAATGCAGAGAAGCTAAGCAAAGCTACATTCAAGGCATAACCGATGTTTTAACCAACTGCAAAAAATATTTAGTAGATGATTACGATATTTTCCTTGTAGCCAATGACAAATACAATATATATCCAGCAATTGCCAAGAATTCAGGGATGCAAATCATTAATCAATTCAAGCGACCCGTCTTAAATCGCACCGAGAAAGATAAAGGTGCATATTCAGAAATCATTTTTCATTTGAAGGAAAAGTAATGGCTTTATCAAAAGAGTATAGAGGACACATTACTGAGACAATCAAGGTTTGCTTACGTGATAAATTCCGAAACTACAAACCAGAAACAGACAATATGCCCTTCCACTACCGGTTACTTGGTAAAGACAGAATGGCTTTGTTTTCGTTTATACAATCTCTAAATACAACTTTTGGTACTTCAATCTACGAACCTATTGCAAAAGAACTTGCAAAGGAAATATTCAAAGAAGTTTACACTCAATTTAAACTTGGAAACATTATCACACAAGATGCACAGAATGAAATTCAAAGAATAATGAACGACCTTTCGGTGGGTAGAGATGTAAATAAATCAGAAGAAACAGAAAGAATTAGAAAGGTTGCTCAATCAGGTGAATTGAATAAACTCAAATCGGTAAAAGTAGATTTATTTCTTGTCTCTAAAGAAGATGAAGTATTTATGTTTGATCTTAAAACTGTGAAACCCAATAAAGGTGATTTTATTTCCTATAAACGAAATATGTTGGAGTGGTCAGCAGTGTTTTTCTATCAGCATCCAAAAGCAAAAGTTAATACACTCATATCAATTCCTTACAACCCTTACGAACCAGAACCATACAAGAGGTGGACGATGAAAGGGATGTTGGACTTGAAAAAGGAAGTAAAAGTAGCTGAAGAATTTTGGGACTTTCTTGCTGGCGAAGGGACTTACAAAGATTTGTTAGATTGCTTTGAACAAGCAGGTATAGAATTACGGCCAGAAATTGATGCTTATTTCGCAAAGTTTAATCAGGAATAAATTTAAAAAAATTCTGTTAATTTTGTTAAATAGTTAAATGAATTCGGCTTTAGAGTTGGCGATTGAGGAATTCAAAGAAGCAGATTTAAAAAATGTTTCTCAGAGAAGCGGAGCAATTCTTAACAAAAGTGGGCTCGATGAATCAAGCCCCTACATTGAAGGGATAAAAATAGATTATCTGAATCAAGAATATTCTATTCGCTTACCTGAGGTGGAGATTTCTTACATTGGTAAAGAGCCTGATAAATCAGGCAACTACAATAGGAACAACAAAGAGGTTTCTTCGCGGGAGAAAATTATTATTCTCCACTATTTGAATAGAAGTAAAGGAACCCCACTCTCGGATAAATTGATTGACTTTAGAGAAATTCCCGGAGGGAATCTCTATTACTCTGTATTTGAAAATAGAGTCCATAAACCATTTTTGAAGGTCTTTGGAAAAAGACCTTCTCTCCTTCTGGAGGTATCCCTTTCCTTAAAAGGAACAAAAGCAGATTCTGGCGATTCTTCCGTAAGGATTTTAGCCTTTCCTAAAGTCCCACTCACCTTTATCATTTACAGAGGGGACGAGGAATTTCCTCCGGCCGGCAAAGTTCTATTCGATTCCAGCGTCTATGACTATCTTACTACGGAAGATATCGTATTTGTTTGTGAAGATGCGGTAGGAAAATTAATTGACCCGAAGGGTCATTCTGACCCCGTATTTAATACGGGGGAAGAATCTCATTGAGATTGCCACGAGCCAATTCCATTGGCTCTCGCAATGACTACGTCGGATTGCCACGCCAGCCTTTGGCTGGCTCGCAATGACAGAGACATGGCTAATTGCACAATTACCTTTTATCCCGATAATAAGAAGGTTAAAGTTCCAAAAGGGACAGATATCCTGAATGCGGCGATCGCGGCGGGAGTTTATATCAACTCCTCTTGTGGTGGGGAAGGAGTCTGTGGTAGATGCAAAGTTATTGTTAAAAAAGGGGAGGTAGTCTCTGAACCCACCGGCCGACTGAGCAAGGAGGAGCTTCAGAAAGGCTATGTTCTTGCCTGTTGTTCCACCATCCATAGCGATGTTGAGATAGAAGTACCGCCTGGTTCCAGATTAAAGAAGGAGCAAATCTTAACCGAAGAAGCAAAGGTTGAGCGGTTAGCCGGGCTCTTCAGCAAAGCCGGCGAGGTGGAAAAAGGGATTGAAATTAAGGAAAGAAAAATCTTTTCCCATTCCCCCTTAGCCACCAAACTCTTTCTTAAACTGCCACCCCCCACTTTAAAGGATAATATCAGTGATCTGGAACGGCTCTATCGGGAGGTCCGGCGTAAGCTGGAGATACCGATTGTTCAAACCGGTCTGGCCAATGTGAAGAAGATGGGAAGGCTCTTCCGGGAGAGCAATTGGAGGGTTACTGCTCTTTTGGGTAAGCGTAATGGGACTACCGAAGTGGTTTTAATCGAGCCGGGTGATACCTCAAAGAGAAATTTTGGTATTGCTGTAGATATTGGGACAACGAGCATTGTCGCCCAATTGGTGGATTTAAATACCCGTAAAACTCTGGGGACTAAAGCAACCCATAACCGGCAAGTTAGTTATGGGGAGGATGTCATCACCCGCATGATCTATGCCAAAAGAAAGGATGGCTTGGAAAAATTACATCATGTAGTCGTCGACACTGTCAATGAACTCATCTCAGTTTTAAGTACTGAGCATCAAATCAGCCTCAGTGAAATTACGGGAGTAATGTGTGCGGGGAATATGACGATGAGCCATCTTTTGCTGAGGGTTGACCCCACCTATCTTCGTCGGGAGCCCTATGTGCCTACGGCCAATTTTATGCCGGTAATCAGAGCGGCAGAAGCAGGAATAAAGATTAATCCCCGGGGGCTTTTAGCCTGTCTGCCCGGGGTATCTTCATATGTGGGGGCAGATATTGTTGCCGGGGTTCTTGCCAGCGGTATTGATGAGGCAGATAAACTCTCGATGTTGATTGATATTGGCACCAATGGGGAGATAGTTTTAGGTAACAGGGAGTGGTTGGTTTGCTGCTCCTCTTCCGCCGGACCGGCCTTTGAAGGTAGTGGGGTGCGCTCGGGAGTGAGAGCGATGGAAGGGGCGATTCAAAAGATAGAGATAGACCCGGAAGATTATAAGGTAAAATATTCCACCATCGGTGGGGCTAAACCCATTGGTATCTGTGGCTCTGGCTACATCGATACTTTGGCCGAACTTCTCAAAGCAGGAGTGATTGAACGTTCCGGTAAGATTAAAGAGAATCTTAATACGAAAAGGGTAAGGAAAGGGGAAGAGGGTTTGGAGTTTGTTTTAGTCTGGAAAAGGGACAGTGGCACTGACGAAGATATCGTCATTACCCAGGCAGATATTACCAATCTTATTCGTTCCAAAGGTGCCATTTACACTGCGGCCGATATCCTCGCCAAGAAGACGAATTTGGAATTGAAGGATATTAACAAGATCTATTTAGCCGGCGGTTTTGGCAACTACTTAAATATCGAGAAGTCAATCTGGATTGGTCTTCTTCCGGATTTAGATAGAAAGAAATTTGCGTTCATCGGTAACAGTTCTTTGGCCGGGGCGAAATTTGCTCTTTTATCCTATGAGGCGACGATGAAGACCAGGGAAATTGCTAAAAAAATGACCTATATCGAACTTAGTGTTGACCCTTCCTTTATGAATGAATATACCGGGGCTCTATTTCTACCACATACAGATATTGGTCGTTTTCCCACGGTGATTAAGAAATTGTCTTTGAAATAATGGCTTATACCATAGCGGTGGCGGGTAAAGGAGGAACGGGAAAGACAACTCTGGTAGCATTAATCATTGGGCATTTGTTAAGGTCTGGTAAAAAACCTATTCTTGCAGTTGATGCTGACCCGAATAGCAATTTAAATGAGGCATTAGGTATAACCTTTAGCCAAACGGTGGTCAGTACAGTAGATGAAATTATGGATAAGAAGGAAGATTTATCACCCGGCATCACCAAGGAAAGACTTTTGGACTACCAGCTTCAGGATGCTTTGGTGGAATCAAAAGGGTTTGACCTCCTCGTTATGGGACGCACCGAAGGACCGGGTTGTTACTGCCATGCCAACAATTTATTAAGAGACTTTATGGAGAAATTGAAAGGAAATTATCGCGATGTAGTTATGGATAACGAAGCCGGTATGGAACATTTATCAAGACGCACTACCCGGGATGTGGATACTCTTTTGATAGTTGCCAATCCTACGCCGGTGGCTTTAAGGTCGGCTAAACGCATCCAGGAGACGGCAGGGAAACTCAAGTTAAAGATTAAAAAAAATTATTTAGTGCTCAATGAAACGGCAGGGAATTCTCAAGGAGAAGAAAAAATGGAAGATGTGGGACTGCCGCTTTTGGGCAGAATCCCTTATGATGAAGAAATTATGGAGCGCAGCGTCAAAGCAAAATCATTACTTGATTTACCAGAAAGTTCAGTTGCTTTGCAGGCAGTAACGGAGATAATGGGAAAGTTAGGGGTTGTCTCAAGATAATATTAACCATTTGCCAGAGGTGATTTGGGAGCTAGACAAGGAGCAACGAGTATTGCGTAGCAGAGCTACGCAAATGATGAGCGACGCAGTCGCAGCCCAAAAGCGACCTGGCTCTTTGAGGAGTCCCATCTTTAAAGTATTGCGGCGTTGCTTCTCGGCTATGTGCCACCGGCACAAAGCCTTCGTCGCTCCTTGCACTAACTTCAAATCTGGGACTCCAAATAGTCAATATTATTTTGAGACAGCCCCTTAAAAATAAGGTAGAAAACGAGGAGAAGAGAAAATGAAAAAGGATGAATTGGAAGCAAGGATAAAAAAGGTCGTTTCTTCATTATTGAAGGTTCCTGAAGAAAAAATTGCTTTATCTTCCGATTTTGTGAAGGATTTGGGGGCGGAGTCAATTCAGAGTTTGGAACTGGTTGCTGCTTTTGAGCGTGAATTTGGCATAGAAATGGATGAGGAGGAATCTCTGGAAGTGAAAACTGTAGGAAAGGCGGTAGAATTTATTGGAAAAATCCTTAAAGAAAAGGGAAAGTTAGGGGAATGAAAGAAATGGACTTAATTCAGAATTTTAAGGAAAGGGCAAAGAAAAATTTTAGAAGAATCGTTTTTCCCGAATCCAGGGATGAAAGAATTTTGATGGCGGTCAAAGAGTTGGCGAAGGAAAAAATTGTTATCCCGATTTTAGTGGGAGAAAAAGAAAAAATTTACCAGTTTTCCAAAGATTTGAAAATTGATTTAAGCAACATTGAAATTCATGAGCCAAAAAAATCAGAAAATCTGGAAAGGTATGTTCTCTCTTATATGAAGAAAAGAGAGGTGGAGAAGGGTATTGCGGGACAACTTGTAAAGAAAAACTTACTTTTTGGAGCAATGATGGTTAAAGAGGGCGATGCCGATGGAATAGTTGCCGGAGCGGCAAATCCTACAGCAATAATTCTCCAGGTTGCTCGCACAACCATTGGGCTTGCTGCAGATATTTCCCTTCTCTCCAGTTTTTTCATTATGGTTATTCCTGAATTTTCAGGAGAAAAAGAAAAAATTCTTATTTATGCCGATGCCGCTGTAAATATTGACCCTGATGCGCAACAGTTAGCCGATATTGCCATTAGTTCCGGGAGAACAGCAAAACAATTATTAGGGATTGAACCGAAAATTGCCCTCCTTTCCTTTTCTACCAAAGGAAGTGCTTCCCATCCACTTATAGAAAAAGTTGTTCAGGCAACTAAGATTGCTAAAGAAAAAGATTCCTCTCTCTTTATTGACGGCGAATTTCAAGGGGATACTGCGCTTGTTCCTGACGTTGCCAAAAAAAAGTTAAAGGAACTGGGGGAAGTAGCGGGGAGAGCAGATGTTTTAATCTTCCCTGATTTAAATTCCGGGAATATCTGCTACAAATTGACTCAATATCTTGCTAAAGCAAAAGCCTATGGTCCAATTTTGCAGGGAGCAGCAAAACCAGTCAGCGATTTATCAAGAGGAGCATCAAAAGATGATATTGTTGACATTGCCTCAATAGTTGCAGTAGAATCAATATGACGCAAAGCGTCAAAGCGTCATTCCTGCGGAAGCAGGAATCCAGAAAGGAAGATAGATTCCCGCTTACTGATTGCGGGAATGACACTTTGTGCCGGATTGCCACGGACGCTGTGCGATGAATAAAGAGCACGAGATAGCGTTGGGGTGCCAGTGCGATGAATAAAGAGCACTGTTTGGCACGCCCGCCGAGACGTGAGGCGGGCCGGCTTGCCGAAGGCAAGGAGATTGTGAGCACCCTGCCTGACGAAGCGATAGCTGAGGAGACCGCCAAGGCGGACTCGCAATGACAAATTATGAAAATTTTAGTGATAAACTGCGGTAGTTCCTCGATAAAGTACCAGTTATTTGAAATGCCTGAAGAAAAAGTAATTGCAAAAGGGTTATTCGAGAAAATTGGGGAAGAAATTTCCTTTCTCCATCATAAAAGTATAAAGGGAGATTTGGAGTTTAAAAAAGATATTTCCGACCATGAAGAAGGAATGACCTTTATTATAAAGATCCTTGCCGATAAGGAAAAAGGTGTAATTTCTTCAATCAAGGAAATTGCGGGAGTTGGTCATCGCGTTGTTCATGGCGGAGAAGAATTTACAAAATCGGTTTTAATTACCGAGGAAGTAATCAAGAAAACAGAGGAATATATAGATTTGGCTCCTCTGCATAATCCCGCAAACTTAATGGGAATAAAAGCAAGTAAAAAAATTCTTCCCCGTGCAGTCCAGGTCGCTGCTTTTGACACCGCTTTTCATCATACCATTCCCCGGGAAGTATATTTATACGCAATCCCTTATCAACTCTATGAGAAATATGGAATTAGAAGGTATGGTTTTCATGGGACCTCTCACCGTTATGTGGCAAGGAGATTAGTATCAATTCTAAATAAAAATAAAGAGGACTTAAATATCATTACCTGCCATCTGGGAAATGGATGCAGTATCACTGCCGTTAAAAAGGGGAAATCGGTAGATACCAGTATGGGGTTTACCCCCTTAGAAGGATTAGTGATGGGAACAAGGTCAGGGGATATTGACCCTGCAATAACTTTTTATTTAATTGATAAGGGGTATTCTACAAAAGAGTTAAACGATCTTTTAAATAAAAAAAGCGGCCTTTTAGGCGTTTCAGAAATAAGTAATGATATGCGCAATCTTCTTCAGGCAAAAGACAGAGGAGACAAAAAAGCGAAATTAGCAATTGACGTTTTCTGTTATCATTTGAAGAAATACATTGGCAGTTATATGGCTGTTCTGGGAAAAACGGATGCTATAATTTTCACCGCAGGAATTGGAGAGAATGTTCCCTATGTAAGGAGAAAAAGTTTGGAAGAAATGGAAGACTTGGGAATAGAAATTGATGAAAAAAAGAATAAAGAAGCAAGGGGAATTGAGGCCAGGATTAGCCGAGAAAGTTCAAAAGTAAAGGTCTGGGTTATTCCCACTAATGAAGAAATACGAATAGCCTTTGACACTTACGAAATTGCGGAGGGACGCTGTGCGAGGAATAACGAGCACGAGATAGCGTCGGGTGCGAGTCAGTGAGCACCCTGACCGACGACTGGAGTGAAACGAAAGGAGGAGAAAAAAAAATGAGGATTTGTATTTTTGAGGATGAAAAATTTGACCAGTTGTACCCATTGGTGTATTTAAGACCTGTTTTTGAATTAAGATGTGGAGCAACCTCTCTTTACGAAAAGGTAAAGAGAAATTACGATAATATGGAGATTTGCTTTTTTATGCGCCCGCAGTTGGTAGACTCTTTTAAAAAAAGAAACCAGCAATCTTCCGTGAATAGTTTAGATGATTTAAAAAACGATGACCTTCTTCTTTTGAATGCAAGATTATTATTAAAGGAAAAAATTTCTCCGGCCAGCGAAGAAATAGGAATCAAGGACGACGCGGTTGCTTATATAAATATAAAGAAGGAAACAATAAATAAAGTTAATTTCTTCCACTTCTCGGAATTCTTAAAAAATGTTTTGCAGATTCTTCCCCAAAAAGAGGTGGATTTAAAATTAATTACCTATCCCTGGGACCTCATCAACAATAATGGAGAAGCGATCACCGATGATTTTAGATCTATAGGAGGAAAAATAGAGGGGGAACTCTCTCCACAGGCGGCCATTGTGGGAGATAAATCAAAACTCTTTATTGGTAAACGAGCAAAGATCCACCCCTTTGCCGTTTTGGATACTACTGAAGGTCCAGTGATTATTGATGAAGAAGCAATTGTTCATCCTCACTCCAGAATTGAAGGACCTTCCTATATTGGAAAAAGATCTAAGATTGTTGGGGGAAAGGTAAGGGAGGGCTGCTCCCTTGGTCCGGTGACAATGATTGGAGGGGAGATAGAGGAGACCATCTTTCATGGCTATGCCAATAAATTTCATGAAGGCTTTATTGGACATTCCTACATTTGCGAATGGGTAAATTTAGGGGCATTAACTACCAATAGTGATTTAAAGAATGATTACAGCACTGTTTCGGTTCATATTAAAGATAGACTTGTTGACTCCAAGAGTATCAAAGTTGGTTCCTTTATTGGCGACCATACAAAAACAAGTATTGGTACTATCTTGAATACAGGAACGGTAATTGGCGTAATGTGTAACGTGGTAGGAAGCGGCAAAATTTCTCCTAAGTTTATTCCTTCTTTTGCATGGTATCTCAATAATAATTTTTTGAAATATAGCTTAAGGATGCAATTGGAAACCGCAAAAATGGCGATGTCCCGGAGAAAAAAAGAACTTACCCAGGAAGATATTGGACTATTAAGGTACGTCCATGAAATTACAAAGGAAGAACGGAAACAGGCCGTTCAAAAATCCTTGATGTAATTGAAATAAGGAGGAAAAATGCTTAGTGATTTGGAAATTGCGCAAAGGGCAAAGATAAGGCCGATAACCGAGATTGCCGAAAAACTCGGGGTTAAGGAGGATGAACTCGAGCCCTACGGAAGGTATATGGCCAAGATTGACCTTAAACTTTTAGAAAGGCTAAAGGATAGACCCAATGGAAAATTCATCACCGTAACCGCAATCACTCCCACTCCTTTAGGAGAAGGAAAGACCGTTACCAATTTGGGAATTGGACAGGCGTTAGCCAAAATAGGGAAAAAGGTCTGCAATACCATCAGGGAGCCTTCCAAGGGTCCTACCTTTGGCATCAAGGGTGGAGCTTGTGGAGGGGGTTATTCCCAGGTAATCCCGATGGAAAATATTAACCTCCATTTCACCGGAGATATTCATGCGGTTGAAACGGCTCATAACCTATTTAATGCGGCGCTTGATGCTCATCTTCTCCACGGAAACAAACTGAATATCGACCCGCTCAATATTACTTTACGTCGCTGTGTTGATGTTAGTGACCGCGCTCTTCGGCAGATAGTGACCGGATTAGGTGGTAAAGCAAATGGGATACCCCGGGAAACCGGCTATGACATCACCGTGGCAACAGAGACGGCTGCTATTCACGCTCTTACCACCGATCTTTTTGATTTAAGGAAGAGACTGGGAAGAATAGTTTGTGGTTTTACCCACGAGAGAAAACCGGTGACTGCAGAGGACCTGAGGGTAGCGGGAGCAATGACCGTGCTGATGAAGGACTCCATCAAGCCGAATTTAGTTCAAAGTCTGGAGAATAGTCCGGTGATTGACCATGGTTTCCCTTTTGCCAATGTGGCTCATGGAAATAATTCAGTTCTCGCCAATATGGTTGCTCTTAAATTGGCCGATTATGTGATTACCGAAAGTGGTTTTGGTGCCGACTGTGGAGCAGAGAAGCTAATCGATGTTGTCTGCCGTCAAGGTAAACTTAAACTTGATGTTGTAGTTATCACCTGCTCCATCCGTGCCCTTAAGATGCATGGCGGGGCCTTTGTTCTTAAGCCGGGGCAGAAATATGACAAAGAGTTAGCGGAAAGGGAAAATATGCCTGCCTTGAAGAAGGGATGTGAGAATCTAAAGGTTCATCTGGAGAATATGGTTTCCTTTGGGATTCCGGTGGTGGTTACGGTCAATCGGTTTACTGCCGATAAAGACAGGGAAATAGAATTTGTCCGCAAATATGCGCTTGATAATGGCGCTTATACCTCAGTTACTATTGACCCCTGGGCAAAGGGTGGGAATGGTTGTATTGAGGCCGCTGAGGCGATTGTCAAGGCATGTGAGGAGCCTAACAACTTCCATTTTCTCTATCCGGATGAACTCTCCATTAAGGAAAAGATTGAGACAATTGCCACCAAAATCTATCGGGCCGATGGAGTTGATTACGCACCATTGGCAGAGAAAAGGATTAAATTATATACCAAACTTGGCTATGATAAATTATGCATCAATATGGCCAAGACCCATCTTTCCCTTTCCCATGATCCGGAACTAAAAGGGGTTCCCAAAAATTACCGCATTCCGGTGCGAGATATCCGGGCCTCCGTTGGAGCAGGTTTTCTCTATCCTCTTCTTGGTGAAATGAGGACGATGCCCGGACTTCCTTCGGTTGCAGCTTTTGTTCCGGTCGATATTGATAAAAGTGGAAAGACGGTAGGTCTTTTTTGATCATATATACAACCACAGATGTCATTGCGAGCGAACAAAGTGAGTGTGGCAATCCCTCGCTTCTTGAGATTGCTTCGTCGTTTCACTCCTCGCAACGACTCCGTCGGATTGCTTCGCCTTTAGCTCGCAATGACATGGTTTCTTTAACATATTATGAAGCAGGCTATCCCTCACGAGACAATTAAGCGGCTTGCTCTCTATCTGCGCTCTCTTCGTCAATTATCCAGAAAGAGGGTGGAGATAATTTCCTCGGAAAAATTGACCGAGCATATCCATGCCTCTCCGGCTCAGGTAAGGAAGGATTTAGCCTGTTTTGGAGAGTTCGGTACTCCGGGGGTTGGCTATTCCGTCAAAAAACTCATTGCCGAGATTGAGTCAATCCTGGGATTAAAGGAAAAGCAAGAGGTGGCGTTGGTAGGAATAGGAAAGTTGGGCAGCGCTTTGCTTGCCTATCTTGGTTTTGAAAAATTTGGTTTCAGAATCTCCGCTCTCTTTGACAACAACCCCGAGAAGATTGGAAAGAAGATTTCTGAATTGAAGATTGAAGATGTAGCCAGGATAAAAGAAGTATTAAGAAGAAGAAAGATTAAAATTGCCATAATCACAGTTCCGGCAGCAAATGCCCAAGAAGTAGCCGATAGGTTGGTAGCCGCTGGCATCAAGGTAATTTTGAATTTCGCTCCCCATTACTTGAATATCCCCAAAGGAGTCATTATCAACACCATCGATATGGCGATTGAATTACAATCCCTTGCTTACTATCTCACTCACAAAGAACAAAGTCGAGCAAGCTCGACCACTACAAATTTGACATAAAAATTTTTTTGTTTTATAATTTGTGACAAATTTCACAAAGTATGCTTAGAGATAAAGTTAAAAGTTTTATTTATTTGTTTTTATTTTTAATCCTAATATGGCTTGCTCTCGTTTCCAGTTTAGGATATCAGGAGTTACTCACCGGCATCCTTATAACTCTTATTTTAGCGCTATTTTTAAATGAGTATTACCTTAAGCTTGGACTCCCTCCCTTGAGCTTAAGGAGATTTGCCTTCTTTATCATTTATCTGGCCGTTCTATTTAAGGAAATAATAAAGGCAAATTTTGATGTTGCTTATCGAATTATCCATCCTCGGATGCCAATAAAGCCAGGGATTGTTGTTATTAAAACAGGACTTAAATCCGATATTGCAAAAATGATTCTTGCAAATTCTATCACATTAACTCCAGGCACATTTACCTTAGATATATTAGGTGATCGGTTGCTCATCCATTGGATAAATGTGAGAAGTGAGGATATGGATGAATCTACGAAAATTATTGGAGGAAAATTCGAGAAGTACTTAAGAGTGATATTCGGGTGAGGAGGGTGTATGGAGAAAACAGATATATTAATTGTGGGTGGGAGTGCGGCTGGGGTCACTGCCGCAGTCACAGTGAGAAGATATTATCCTCAATCTAAGATTACTTTAATTCGAAAAGAAGAAAAAGTTTTAATACCCTGTGGTATACCCTATATTTTTGGCACACTTGGTTCTCCGGAGAAGAACCTCATTCCTGATACAGTGCTTTCTAAAAACAGCATAAGTCTAATTATAGATGAGGTCACTTTCATAAATAAAGATGACAAAGCTATTACTACATCAAATGGGAAAACTATTAAATATGAAAAGCTTGTCCTGGCAACTGGCTCTCTGCCATTGGTTCCTCCCGTACCTGGTGTTGAACTTGATAATGTTTTCACTGTAAAAAAGGATGTGGGCTATCTTACTGAGCTTTTGCAGGCTTTGGAAAAAGCTAAGGATGTAGTCATTATCGGTGGGGGCTTCATTGGCCTGGAATTTGCCGATGAATGTAAGAAAAGAAAGAACCTAAATAATGTGACCGTAATAGAACTTCTTCCCCACTGTCTTCTTTTAGCCTGTGATGATGAAATCTGTATTCGTGTGGAGAAAAAACTGTCCGAAAGAGGCATAAAGATTTTATCTAATAAAAGAGCGGAAGCTATTTTAGGGAAGAAAATGGTAGAGTATGTAAAGTTGGACAATGGCCAGAAACTTAAAGCAGATATCGTAATTTTGGGGATAGGCGTTATCCCAAATGTTAAACTTGCCAGAGAATCCGGTTTGAAGTTTAATGAAAAGGAAGGCATATGGGTTGATGATTTTATGAGAACAAGCGATGAAAGCATTTTTGCTTGTGGTGACTGTGTTCAAAAAAGATGCTATCTCAGTGGAGTAGCCACGGCGATCCGTTTAGCTTCTCAAGCGACCACTGAAGCCAGGATAGCCGGAGCAAACCTCTTTGGAGTCAGACGCAGAATGGATTGCGCTATCGGTATATTTTCTACCTGTTTTGGTGACCTCGCAATTGGCTCGGCAGGTATTACAGAAAGTAGAGCAGGAGAACTCGGTATAGGTGTAGTAACTGCTGAAGTTGCTGCTCCGGATAAGCATCCGGGTAGTATACCAGGTGCGCAGGAACTGGGAGTAAAATTGCTTTTTGAGAAGGATACGGGTTTACTTTTAGGCGGACAGGTTTACGGGGGAAAGAGTGTTGGAGAACTAACAAATTTTATTGGTTCTATGATCCAAAATAAAATGAGAGCAGATGAAGTGTGTACTTTTCAAATAGGTACCCATCCTATGCTTACTGCATCGCCCGTGGCTTATCAGGTTGTAAATGCTGCTCAAATTGCGGTTGTGAAAATGAGAAAAGGGTAATATTTCTATGAATAAATATGAAAAAACGAGCGAGATACTAAAGGCATTATCTCATCCAGCCCGTTTGCAGATTGCGGCAGGTTTACTTAAGAATGAGTGTAATGTATCTGAGATTCAGGAAAAATTGGGATTACCGCAATCTACAACTTCTCGACATCTCAGGATACTTAAAGATGCAGGAATAATAAAAGGAAGAAGAGAGGGAACGGTGATATGCTATAAGGTGATAAACGAGTTGGGGAGAAAAATGATGAGGTTGATTGAGTGAATTTTTTTCGCAAATATATCATTTTATCTAAATATACAGATATAACGATATTTACAAAGAGGTTTATATGGAAGTAATTGTCTTTCTTACTCTTATTAGTGCAGGAATTCTTCTCTGCCTTTTAAGAATGATAAAAGGACCTACTGCCCCCGATAGGGCGGTGGCATTAGATACGCTTTCTACAGTTACCACCGCCCTTTTAGTTCTTTTGGGTTATGTCTTTAAAAGGTATGTTTACCTGGATGTTTCTTTAGTTTATGCCGTCTTAACCTTTATTGGAGCAGTAGCCATCGCTAGATTCTTGGAGAAAGGTATCTAATGCATATAACAGGAATTATAATTACTGGGATTGGAACACTCTTCCTTTTCTTGGGGAGTTTGGGGATATTCAGATTGCCGGACGTCTACAACCGGCTTCAGGCAGGAACAAAGTGCACTACCCTGGGTGCGTTTTTCACCGTTATTGGGGTGGGGATAATAGAGCCTTCCTGGTTCTGGAAAACATTAATTATTGCCTTTTTTATCCTTCTTACCAATCCAATCTCTAATCATGCCTTAGGCAGAGCCTCTCTGAAGAGTGGAGTTCCTCTGTGTGATAGAAGCGTGGTAGATAAAAGTAAGGACTTTGACCAATATAAGAGCAAAGCTGAGTAAACTCGGCAACTACCAGTCGAGCTTGGTTGGCTATTGTGTAACAGATTTTTATACTTTACTTGAGTAAAAAATGATTTTTGTAACCCTCTTAGTTCTTGTTATGCTGGCAAGTGCAATATCGGCCTGTGTTTTTAGAGACTTATTAAATGCACTAATTGCTTCTTGTTTGGTCAGTCTGATAGCTTCAATCCTTTTTTATTTCCTTCAGGCACCCGATGTGGCCATGGCCGAAGCCGCTATTGGCGCAGCATTAACTACAGCTATCTTCATCATTGCCATAAGAAGAACAAAAAGATATGAGGAAGATGAGAAGAATAATTAGTATTCTTTTATTGGGTATAGTAGCTTTGGGAATTATCTTAACCTTAGTAAAAATACCTTTTGGTGTCTCTAAGACAAAAGTAGGCAAGTACTACATTGATAAGGGCGTAGAAGAAACCGGAGTGACCAATATTGTTACCTCGGTAGTGGTGAATTATCGTGGTTTTGACACCCTGGGTGAGGTGACCGTACTTTTTATTGCTGCTCTTGGTCTGGGCGCTGTTTTGTCCACTCGGAAAAAGAAGGTTAAGAGAAAAGTAGAGCCAGCCAGTTTAATTCTTTATACCGGTTGCAGGTTTCTCTTTCCATTGATTCTTCTATTCGGTGTCTATATTTTTATCCATGGACATCTCACTCCGGGAGGAGGTTTCCAGGGAGGAGCGATTGTTGCCTCTGCCTTCCTTTTAATTTACCTGGGTTCTCGGGAAAGAAGGATAGGTGAGAGAGGAACTAAAGCGATAGAATCTTTGGGAGGATTAATATTCGTAGTAGTCGGATTGGCTGGTCTTGTTATAAGTGGCTATTTTTTGAGAAATTTTTTACCCAAGGGGATTCCTAATCTTCTTTTTAGTGGTGGGATTATTCCGATCATTTATATTGCCATTGGATTTAAGGTTGGTTCAGAATTAGCCGGAATCATCGATAACCTTGGAGGGGCTGTCTCAAGATTATCTTGAGACAGCCCCATAGAGGAGAGTGGATGATTTATTATCTCGGTGCCTTTGGACTTATATTTATCGGGCTTTATATCGTTTTAGTCAAACATAACCTGATCAAAGTCATTATTGGTCTGAGTATTCTTAATACGGGAATAAATCTATTTCTTATCTCCATTGGTTTTGTAAAAAAAGGAACTGCCCCCATTTTTTCTCACCCTGGGTTAAAGGCTATTCGTATGGTTGATCCCGTGCCTCAGGCTTTGGTGCTTACCGCAATTGTTATCGGAGTGGCCGTTTTAGCCCTGGCTCTTTCTTTAGCCATCAGGTTATACCAGCATTATGGAACACTTAACCTTCGTAAGATAAGAGAGCAGAAATGGTAAATCCCGTATTGTTGATTGTTGTGCCTTTAGGTCTTGCCTTTGCTATCCCTCTATTTGGCTTTATTTCCAAAAGAATAGAAAAATACATTCCTCTAACTGCGATGTTATTTAACCTCATTGTTTCTCTGTTACTTATCCCTAAAGCATTGCAGCAACCTATTGTTGTCTCCATCGGTGGTTTCCCACCGCCATTCTGCATTAATCTTGTAGCCGGTCCCGTGGGAATTCTTTTTTCCGCCATCATCGCCTTGGTGGGCCTTTTGGTCTCGGTCTATGCGTTAGATTACATAAAACAGGGTGCCACCGGAGAATACCATATACTTTATCTGTTATTGCTTGTTGGAGCCACAGGTGTTGTTCTCACCGGGGATATATTCAATCTTTTCGTTTTCTTTGAAATTCTTTGTATATCTTCCTATGCTCTGGTAGCTCACTCTGGAGATAAAGCCGGGATTGAATCGGCAGTAAAATACCTCATCCAGGGAGCTATTGGCTCCAGCCTTATCCTTATTGCTATTGCTCTGCTTTATGGTTTGTTTGGAACACTTAATATGGCCGATATCGCCAGAAATATAGATTCGGTAAGTTCAATATCGGTTTTTGTCCCTTTGGTTTTATTCATCACCGGATTGGGGGTGGAGGCCGCAATATTTCCATTAAATGCCTGGCTTCCTGATGCCCATTCCTCGGCTCCTTCTTCCATAAGCGCCATTTTATCCGGAATTGCCATTGAGGTAGGCATCTACGCTGTGGCAAGGGTTATTTTTACCATATTTGGCGCTCAAAGTATTTTGCTATTTCTATTACTCCTGGGAATTTTAACCCTTTTGATTGGTGAGATGTGTGCCTTTAGCCAGAGGAATATCAAAAGGCTTTTGGCTTACTCCAGCATTGGGCAGATAGGATTGATTCTCTTTGCTTTAGGGATTGCTACCCATTCTGGAGTGGTTGGTGGTCTGTTCCAGATTATATCTCATGCCTTGAGCAAGGCTTTATTGTTCCTGGCGGTAGGATATATGATTTATCGAACCGGCTCTCTGGAGATTTCTACTTTGGAGGGAATGGGCAGAAAAATGCCCCTTACGTCTCTTGCCTTTACCATCGGTGCATTCTCACTTGTGGGATTACCTCCTTTTGTGGGATTTCCGAGCAAATTTCTCATTGTTCGGGCGGCCCTGATTGCACAGGAGCCCTTATTTGTTGTCCTGATTGCTCTTGTTCTCTTAGGCACAATAATTGAGGGGGCATATTTCTTGCGGATAGTTCAGGTTCTTTATTTTAAAGGAGAAAAATCCAATTCCAAAATAGAGGATGCCCCTATTGTTGCTTTAATCCCCATATTTATTTTGATGCTCTTAATCCTAATTATCGGGATTTATCCCAAATTACTAACCGGTGTTTTAAATTCGGCGGCAGGAGAGTTTTTGAATAGAGTTGGTTACATTAAGAGTGTATTAGGATGAGGGGTATATCGCGTAGGGGCGACCCTTGTGGTCGTCCAGAAGATGCGTCTAAAAAAAGACGAAATAGTCTTCGCTTGAAAAATTATGATTATTCTCATCAGGGGACTTATTTTATAACTGTTTGTTCTAAAAAGCACAAACCTATTTTTCTCGCCAAAGAAATACAGCAGGCTGTTCTATATGAGATGAATGCTCTGAAAAAGCGCTTTAGTGTTGTTTTAGATTGTGGCGTTGTGGCATCCAATCATATTCATATGTTATTGATATTTAATACAAAGAAGGAGTTCACAATTAGTAAGGTCCTAAATGCGTTTAAATCATTAGCATATCATAAAGTTCGGGCTATTGTTAGAAACCCGAAACCAATTTGGCAGAGAGGATTTTATGACCATATAATTCGGAATGAGGCTGATTGGAGAGAGAAAGCTCAATATATTGAGAATTATCCTGTTAAAGAAGAATTGTTAGGATTGCCTCAGAATTCGGTTTTGTTAAAATGGCATTGATGTATATCAGGGTGGGGACAAGCCCTATTAGGGTGGGGACAAGCCCCACCCCTACGCGACACGAATGTTAAAATGATTTTACAATTTATTTTAATAGTTGCTTTTGGCGGCGCGTTGCTTAGTTATGTCTTAGGGAAAATCTCCTCTAAGGTTAGGAATTTCTTTGCTGTTTTCATCTCTTTAGCTCTGGTGGTTATGATTGCTTGTCTGTATGGCAAAGCTATAGAGAAGACTTTTTATTTAGGATTTTTAGACCTACCCCTCCTTTTAAGATTAAATACACTTTCCTGGTTTTTTGCCATTACAATAGCTGTTATAGGATTTCTTTCTATTGTTTTCTCTCTAAGTTATATGAAAGGTAAGGAGAAACTTAGTTTCTATTATCTAATGATGCTTCTTGTCAATACAGCAATGCTGGGCATTGTCTTAAGTGGCGATTTACTCTCCTTCTATATCTTTTGGGAGATTATGTCCTGGAGTGCATTTCTTTTAATAAGTTATAATCGAGGACCTGCCCTGGCCGCAGGAATGAAATATATCATTATGTCCCTCATTGGCTCTGTGGCGATGCTTATTGGACTCTTATCACTTCATGCAAGTTATGGGACTTTAATCATCTCAGAGATTGTTCCTCTTATAGCTTCTGCCTCTTCCGGTTACATTTTATTTATTCTGATTCTTTTCTTTATCGCTTTTGGAATAAAGAATGCAGTTTGGCCATTCCATACCTGGCTTCCTCCCGCTCATTCTGAGGCTCCATCTCCATTTTCCGCGATTCTTTCCGGGATATTAGTTAGAATGGGGATGTACGGTTTTATTCTCTTTTTATTTGTGATAGTAGGATCAAAAATTTTTCTTGAATTAGGACGAGATAGTTTCCACTATATTCTTGCCTGGATAGGAGCTATCAATATAGTAATTCCTACATTTATTGCGATGCTTCAAAATGATTCCAAAAGATTATTGGCATGGCATGGAGTTGGGCAGGGGGGATATATGATTTTGGGAGTTGCATTAGGGACCAGTTTAGGAGTAGCCGGTGGTACGTTTCATATTATTAATCATACTTCATATATAGCTCTTCTGTTTTTAGTAGTAGGTGCGGTAGAATACCGAACTGGTGGGGTTCGGGATTTAAATTCATTAGGCGGCCTTATTAAAAGGATGCCTCTTACTTTTATTGGAGCTTTAATAGGTGCCTGCGGATTAATTGGGCTTCCTTTAACTAATGGTTTTGTCTCCAAATGGTTGATTTATAAGACATTAATTTTAAAAGGGCATCCTTTTTTAGCCTTTGCTGCTCTTATAGGAACCTGGGGAACTATTCTTTCCCTTTATAAATTTCTGCACAATATCTTTTTAGGCCAGCTTCCTGAAAAGTATAAAAACATAGAGAAAGTACCTTTTAGCATGCAATTTCCCATAATAATTCTTTCATTTGTCATTCTTCTCTTCGGTGTCCTTCCTGGTATTCCTTTAAAAGTCATTAATGCCATTGGAATTTCCTTCGGTCTTGAATCCCTGAATGTGAACTTATGGGGAATCGTCTCGGAAACAGGAACGTTGAATACTATAAACATTTTCGCTGCCATTTTAGTAGCTGGCATTATCGTTTGGCGGCTATTCCGGTTGGGGCCAAAAGCTCGGCCGGTTCCTCAGGAAGATAGTTACGCCGCCGGGGCATATATCCCTAAAGAGAAATATCATTATACGGTTGAATTCTACAATCCTTTATATCGGATAATTACTCCTTATTTAAAGGATTTTGTAGATACATTTTATCTGAAACTTTCCCAGGCTACAGGAAGACTTGCTAATAAGTTAAGGCGAATTTACACCGGAGATGTGAGCTATTATGTGGCAGGGATAATTTTATTCTTGGCAGTTTTAATCTTTATTCAGATTTGCTTTAAGCTATGGTAGTGAAAATTATTCAAATAATTCTGTCTCCTCTTTTAGCATTCATCGTAGGGATATTCTTTCTGGGCCTGGGCAGAAGGATTATGGCGAGAATCCATTGGCGTTATGGTCCACCCCTTCTCCAACCGCTTATCGATATAATTAAACTTTTCTCTCAGGGTAGCGTATCTCATGGTGGTATATTTAGCCTGGGGCTCATTTTATCTTTAGTCGGGTCTATAGTAGTAGTCTTATTTATCCCTTTTGGAGGTATCTGTCCTTTAAAAAGTTCAGGTGGTCTTTTGGTGATTCTTTACATTATGTTATTTGCACCATTAGGTACAGCTTTATCAGGAGGAGAAGGGGCTAATCCCAATATCAGTATCGGTATATCCCGTAAACTAATTTTGAGTTTGGGTTATGAAGTACCTTTCTTACTTATTCTTCTTGCGGTTATGACCCATTATAGGACAATTTCAATAGTGGAAGTGGTGAAAGTGCAACAGGGTTTAGGATGGGCCCTTATTTCTCTACCTTTATTCTTGTCGGGCATCGCCTATTTTCTGATTCTGCCGGCAATATTGGGGGTGAGACCCTTTGATATGGCTCAGGCGCCGCAAGAGATTGCTTCAGGACCAATGGTAGAATACGGAGGTAAGTATTTAGCCTTAGCAACGATTGAACATGCATTCACTTTGTTCATTGGACTTTCCCTTTTTGTAAATTTATTTTTAGGTGGTGGGAATGTGATTACTTTCTTTATCAAAATGCTGGCGATATTCGTAGTGGGCCTTCTCGTCAATGCGGTCTTTCCCAGATTAAGAATTGAGCAGGCAATCAGATATTTGTGGAGATGGCCAACTCTACTTGCTTTTTTGGGCCTAGTTGTAAATTTGGTAGTAAAATAAGGTTTTCTCCCAGTAGTAGTGTAGGGCTTTATGCCCGTAGAAAAGGCTTTATGCCCGTAGAAAATGAATCCAAAGATACCAAAAAGGATTCGTCTTGACCCATCTTTATATTGTAATCCAGACAGGATTTATTCAATTACAGTTGTTGCTAATTTTAAAAGGGAATATTTTCTAATACATAATTTC
>DAOVGU010000014.1 GCA_030672255.1 bacterium | reverse complement strand
ACTAACTGCGGGAATGACAATAAAGCAGAGTCCACTCTGCCACTACATAAGCAAAGCAAGCTTTGCTACTACAACACATTTTGTCATTCCTGTGGAAACAGGAATCTAATGTTTCGGGCTAAACTTTGAAATTCCATACAACGAGTAGAAGAATAGAACAAAGTCGAGCAAGCTCGACTACTACAATACAATATTTTTTATGTAGTGGCAAAGTTTACTTTGCTATATTTATGCAAAATGAATGAAAAATCGTACAAGGGGGTTATTGAGCGATATCAGGAATATCTTCCAGTTACAGAGAAAACACCGGTTATCACCCTTTTGGAGGGAGATACCCCTCTCATTGAGGCAAAATGGCTTTCTCAAGAATTGGGTTTGAGGATTTTCTTAAAGTATGAAGGCTTGAACCCTACAGGCTCTTTCAAGGATCGTGGAATGACGGTAGCCGTCTCCAAGGCAATGGAGGAGAAAGCGAAAGCAATTATCTGCGCCTCCACGGGAAATACCTCCGCTTCTGCCGCCGCCTATGCTGCCCGAGCAAAGATTAGTTGTATTGTCCTTATCCCTAAAGGAGCAATTGCTTTAGGAAAACTTTCCCAGGCACTCATTCATCATGCGAAGGTCCTGGCAATAGAGGGAAATTTTGATGATGCCCTTTCTCTGGTAAGGGAGATAACCGCAAAGTATCCCATTGTTCTGGTTAATTCCCTTAATCCTAATCGGATTGAGGGGCAAAAGACGGCGGCCTTTGAGATTGTTGATGCTCTTGGGGATGCTCCGGAGTACCACGCTCTTCCCGTGGGAAACGCCGGCAATATCACCGCTTACTGGAAGGGATACAAGGAATATTTTAAAATAGGAAAGAGCAAAAGAGTCCCTAAGATGCTTGGGTTTCAGGCCAGTGGAGCCGCCCCAATCGTTAAAGGCTATCCAATAAAAGAACCGAAGACCATTGCTACCGCCATCAGAATTGGCAATCCGGCCAGTTGGAAAAAAGCAGAAAGCGCAAGGGATGAGTCCGGGGGGCTCATTGAGATGGTGAGCGATAGAGAGATTACTGAAGCCTATAAGATTTTAGCCTTGAAGGAAGGGATCTTTGTCGAACCGGCCTCTGCCGCCTCCATCGCCGGCCTTCTTAAGTTAAAAAAAAGAGGGTATTTCAGCTCCACCAGTGCTGGCGGGAGGGTCACCTGCACCCTTACCGGCCATGGTTTGAAGGACCCTGACTTTGCTGTCAAGAGTTCTTCCCCTCCCCCCACCATTCCTGCCTCTCTCAGAGAAGTAGTAAAAGCCATCGGTTTTTAAAAATAAATAAAGGGGTCAGGTCTCAACAGTTGGGAGTCTGTTCCTAAAGATAGTGTGGACTCTCCAGATTCCTACTGAAGATAGTATGATTAGTAAGTAGCGGAATTTGACAATTTCCCATGTTAAAAAATGGGGACAGACCCCTTTTACCACGAGTTCCACCCCAACTTGATGTCGCAAATTGCGACTCCAAGATTCTAAACTCCTTTCTTAAAGCCATCGTTTATTCCCTTATATTCCTTCTTAAATAGGAAGGAGCTCCGAAAAAGAAATTCTGAACCCCTATTAATTTAACCTCTTTCTTACTTCCTGTCAAAGATTCTTTTGCCGTACCTGGAAAGATAGCCTATAACGGTATATTGATTTGGAGCTTCTAAAGGTATCTTGGGAAATCTCTACAATGTAAATATTATAGGTATTTCCATATGGTTGTAATAATCCCTGAACCTGTGATAGAATAAACCAGCAACTACACTCAGGCATAAGCGAAGTAGTTCGGATATGAATAGTTAGACGAAATGCGCTTAACTTAAATATTTTGGAGGGAGGCAAAAGATGTTTAAATTACGAGTCTATATTGATACTTCTGTGATAGGAGGTTGTTTGGATGAAGAGTTCAAGGAAGATTCTATTCAACTTTTTGATGAATTTATTAAAGGTACGAAGACTTTGGTTATATCAGATGTTCTGCTATTTGAACTTGAGAGCGCTCCTGAGGAAGTAAAGAGTATATTGAAGAAAGCCCCAACCGAAAACATTGAATATGTTTCTCTTAATGAAGAATCAATCGCTCTTGCTAATGTATATATCGAAGAAGGTGCTGTAGCAGAAGGGAGTCTTTCAGATGCACGGCATATAGCAATTGCAACAGTAGAACGAGCTGATGTATTGGTGAGTTGGAATTTTAAGCATATTGTAAATTGTCCTGGCTTTAAGTTGTGGTTACAATCTGAGTATCCAGAACCTCTTCTTTTTCATTCTCTATTTTAACAGAATCATAGGCTAAATTCAAACTTTCTACCACCTCCTTTTCGCCTCTGATTGATTCCGATATTCTTATC
>DAOVGU010000010.1 GCA_030672255.1 bacterium | reverse complement strand
TAGTGCTCTGTGACATTAATTCTTGCACTAAAAGACCACATAGGTAGCCGCAAGCTTTAGCTTGCGCAGGCTAAAGCCTGCGACTACCAGGATAACGGGATTAGACCAGGATTGCTAAAAATTTGTGTCACAGAGTACTAGCGCAGAAATTGACAATTAGGTTGGGTTGATGTTATACTTTAGTATGAGAAAGTTAATACCAAAAAAGGAGGTAGTTGTGAGTCAAAACAGAGTGAAGGTTGCCCTAAGTTTTCCACCTGGTCTTTTCCATAAGGTGGAAAACCTGCGGCGGAAAGAGGGGAGAAGTAGGAGTGCTATCGTTACTGAGGCTCTTTCTGCTTGGATAGAAAGAGGGAAGATGAAGGAAGAGGTGAAGAGGTACGAAAAAGCGTATTTGGACTGTCCGGAGCCATTAGAAGAGGTTAAGGCGTTTGAATCGGCTGCTACCATGATTCTATCTCAAGAGGAGTGGAAATGATAAGAGGTGAAATCTGGTGGGCTAAACTTCCTCTACCTGCCGGAAGAAGACCGGTAGTTCTTCTCTCTCGTGATGAGGCTTATAATGTCCGAAAACTCGTTACTATCGCTCCAGTTACTACCCGTATCCGGGGTATTGCTTCCGAAGTTCCTTTAGGAGCAGAGGATGGACTTCCACGGAAATGTGTAGCAAATCTGGATACTATTACAACTATTCCTAAGGAATCTTTAACGGAGCGAATAGGTCTTCTTTCCTCTAAAAAGATGCAATCTCTTGATGTTGCTATCCGCTTTGCCTTAGGGCTTCGATAGAGTTTATTAATTATGCTATTCCTGCCCTTATCCGTTCTTCTGTTTTTACTCTTTATCCTTCTGCTTCCGGTGCTCTTCTTTCTGCTGCAGATGAAGTTGGTAGGGCATGCTCTGGTCAAATTAGGGATAAGTCCGGCGGTTGCGACCCTTATCTTTTTCCTCTCTATTATTGGAAGTCTCGTCAATATCCCTTTACTTTCTGGAAAGCAAAACATCGCGATTAATGTCGGCGGAGCAATCATCCCTTTACTTTTATGTATCTACCTTTTTCCCAAAGTACCTTTTTTAAAAACGGTTATTGCGGTTATTATTTCCTCTTTAATTATGAACAAATTGGCGCATCCGGTTCCAATGGTAGGGGTAACCATCCCGATGTTTATTCCGCCTATAATAGCGGCTCTTTTAGGTTTTATTTTTTCTCCGCGCAATCCCACCCCGGTAGCTTATATTGCCGGGGTATTAGGGGTTTTGATTGGAGCCGATTTAATGAACCTATCTCAAGTTACTGGAGCTGGGGTGATGAGCATTGGTGGCGCCGGGGTTTTTGATGGAATATTCTTAGTGGGCATCATCTCCGCCCTTATTGGCTGATTGACAGACTGCCTTTTTGCGAGTATAATTACAATAGAAACCAGGAAGTATAACTTTATACTATATGATAATGTACAGAAGTTGCGAAAAATAAGAAATATCCGCACTGCAGATATTATGCCATTTTGGTAGGATAAACGCAGTAATGCGTCTATTAGTAGTTATCTGCCATTACGTTTAAGGAATCGATAAGATGTCAATAAGTACCACAATACTTCAAACAACACTTCTAAAATTGTTGGCAAAGCCGAACATCGACACCCGGCTTGGTGGTGGGCGTCACTATTTTACTGAAGCGTTTCGCTCTCAGTTCGCAGCGAGCCAAAAACCCACTCTGCGAGAAATAATGTCCACAGTATGGTCGCTCGTCGGTCAAGGATTAGCCTACATTGACTACTCGCAGCCAGCTCCAGAGAATTGGGAGTTACTTCTTACTAACGCTGGTCGGTCTGCGGCTCATGACGAAGAAATGAATCCGGATAACTCTGGAGATTATCTAGAGCGGTTGGGTGCCAAAGTGCCTAATCTTAACCCGACAGTGCTACAGTATGCTCGTGAATCAGTAGTCGCATACAATAGCCGATGCTATCTTGCTAGCGCTGTAATGCTAGGTGTAGCATCAGAAGCTGCGTTCTTGGAGATGGCGCGTTCATTTGGTAATTGGTTGCCCGATGGACAAAAACAGAAGTTCCTCAAAATCATCGATGACCCACGCCTTAACTATATTGCCAAATTTCTTGATTTCAGGAAGAAAATCGAGCCACTCAAGTCAAGTATTCCTGATGAGCTATCAGGTAGCATGTCGCTTACACTGGATTCAGTTCTGGATTTGTTGCGAGTCTATCGGAACGAGGCTGGTCATCCAACAGGGAAACAAGTTGCACGTGACGATGCTTTTGTCAACCTACAAATGTTTGCGCGCTATCTAGAGAAACTGTATGCTTTAAAGACGTTTTTTGATTCAGGTCCGTTGACAACTTCAACATCGTAACGGCGTATAACATAGCATAAAAGGTTCGTCCGCCAGAGGCGGACTCACCTAAATCCATCAGCATTTCTATTGGGGACTGGGCTTCTTTTATACTGGAGACGTTAGGCGAAATTTTTGCTATCCTTTAATGAGGTATAAACTATGAATAAAACAGAACTTGGCTCAAAAACGGCGAAAGGTGGATTTGCAAATGAAAAAGCTATTTGTAAAAAGTTTAACGTCTGGAAAAAGGATAAAGAATCTCAACAATGGCTTAAAATTATGGGCTATAATATTAAAAAACTTGATTCTGTAAAAGCGATTCAAGTTCCTACCAGAATAAAGAAAAGTGATTTAAGTAAATTTGGAGTTAGTGAAGAAGAATATGAGCAGTTTGTGAGATTCAAAAAAGCAGATGCTCAGATAAGAATCATCATAAAGATTGGGAATATACTTAAAATTGAAAATCTATCGCTCAAAAAAGCAAATTCAGACGCTGACTATAATCAAATAGACAAAAGAACTGTTGACTTTTATCAGGAAATGTGGAGATTTGACAATGAAATAACCCTGTGGCTAAAACTTTTTACTGGTGAAATTCTTCCTAAAAGTCAGAAAAAGCTGCTTGGTAAAATAAAACTGAAAGACAAGCGAAGGTTATTTCTAACTGAAATGCCCGAAGCAATCCAAAAGAAGATAATTCAGTTTTTCAAAGGGAACAAAATCCTTATAGTAAGTGATATTGTTAAAGGCAGAGGTGGATTGTCTGCAGGCTGGATGTTAGTTACAATGCTCAATAAACAAGAAAAGACCACGACTTGGATGCTCAAAGATATAAATACTGTGATGAATTTTTTTGGGTCTGATGATGTTGAAATTTCACCCAGAGGGAGTTTACAGGTTGGAAAGATAACTATGCAAAGAAAAGGTGGAACTCCAGACCCGACAAAAATACAATTCAAGATAAAACCGTGTCAGTTGTTCAATCTGAAAGAGTAACAATGGAAGCAAACAAAGTATATTTAGGTGACTGCATAGAAATCATGAAAACGTTACCAGATAAATCTATAGATTTAGTATTTGCAGATCCACCTTTCAATATAGGAATAAAATATGATGTCCATAATGATAACATGCCGTATGAAGACTACTATAACTGGTCAGAAAAATGGATAAAAGAAACTTACAGGTTAGTTAAAAACAATGGGACAATATACATTGCAATTGGTGATGAGTTTGCAGCAGAGATAAAAGTAATTTTAAAAAGAACAGGCTTTTATTTTAGAAATTGGATTATCTGGTACTATGCCTTTGGGCAAAATCAGAGGAAAAAATTTAATCGTGCACATACTCATATCTTATATTTTACTAAAAACAAGGAACGATTTACATTTAACGAGAGGGATATAAGAGTTCCTTCTGCAAGGCAACTTATCTACAAAGATAAGCGGGCAAATCCGTTAGGGAAGATTCCTGATGATGTTTGGCAATTTTCAAGAGTTTGCGGCACTTTTAAAGAACGGATAGGGAAGCATCCCTGCCAGATGCCTGAAGATTTGTTAGAGCTAATAATAAAAGTGAGTTCTAATGAAGGCGATTTAGTTTTGGACCCTTTCGGAGGCACAGGAACAACTGCCGTAGTTGCCAAGAGGCTAAAACGAAATTTTATAACAATGGAAATATCAAAGGAATATTATAATGTTATACTAAAAAGATTGGATGGTAAGGTTGGAGAGATAAAAAGAAATAAAAAAGTTG
>DAOVGU010000187.1 GCA_030672255.1 bacterium | reverse complement strand
CGGGTTGATTCTACAAAGATTTATAAAGCGATGCTCGATAGAATATGTGACTTTATGGAAAAAGGCACTCCTCTGGTTAAAATTATCGATTTAACCGAGACGATAAAGATATACTTAGCCGGAAAGGCCTCTAAAGAAAACAAAGGAAAAGAGGTTAGGCTTGCCGAGCTTAAGTCGGATGAATCTGGCTATGATGGAGCCGTCTTTGAGAAAGAATGTGCGGCTAAAATAGGAGATAAATATGGCAAAAAAAGAAAAGATTAGGTTGGCTTTGATTGGTGCCGGAAATATGGCAAATTCTGTTCACTATCCGTCTTTAGCAGAATTTCCCGATGTTGAGATGGCAGGTATTTGTGATTTGGTGGAAGAAAAATTAAAAGCGACTGCTGAGAAATTTCATATTGAGCGCACGTTCACAGATTATAAGGAAATGCTGGATGAAATCCAGCCAGATAGCGTCTATATCCTAGTGCCGCCGCATCATCTCTTTGATTTAGTGATTGAATCTTTAAATAGAAAGCTAAATGTATTTATCGAAAAGCCTCCTGGAATTACTACCGAGCAAACCAAAAATATGGCAAGATTAGCCGAAAAAAATCACTGTTTAACGATGGTCGGGTTTCAGAGAAGATTTTCTCCGGTAATAGTTGAGGCAAGAAAGAAGGTAGAGGAAAGGGGTTCAATTATCCAGTGTGCGGCAAGATTTATGAAGAATTATTTTGCTGGCCCCTATTATAATGGGGCGGTTGATATTTTGACCGCAGATAGCATTCATGCCGTAGATATTTTGAGATGGATGGGAGGGGAGGTAAAAAAGATTGTCAGTAGTGTAAAAAATCTTTATGCCGAATATAAAAATACCTTTAATGCTTTATTAGAATTTGAAAATGGCGCTATTGGAATGCTATTAACCAACTGGGTTGTGGGAAAGCGTATCTTTTCGGTAGAGATGCATAGCAAAGGGATTTCTGCCTTTGCCGAGCCGGATGATAAAGCGGTAATTTATAAGGATAATGAAGAAAAAGGAGAGACTCTTTTAACGCAAGATGCAGCAAAAAGCAAAGAGAAACATAAATATGCTGGTTTCTTTACTGAAAATAGGCACTTCATTGACTGCTTAAAAGAAGGCAAGCAACCTATGACTAATTTTGCCGATAGCGTTAAGACAATGGAATTGGTGGATAGAATTTATCATTCGCAAATGTAGGGGGGAATTATGTCAAGATTAGTTGGGGTATCGAGTACCTCTTTTGATAATGCTGGAGTAGAAAAAAAGATAGAGAAAAGAATAAAAATTTGGGAAAATCTTATCGATACTGCCTCTTTGGATGGCCCGGATATCATCCTTTTGCCGGAGCATTTCATATTTTCTGAAATGGTTTATAAGAAAACCAATGTTGCCGAATTATTGCCTGAAGCTGGACCAGTCACAAAATTTCTTTCCAGAAAAGCCAAAGAACACAAAACCTATTCTGCCTTCAGAGCTGGATTCTAAAATTGTCCATATTGACTATAATATTCAGAAGGTTGCAGAGCTCAAGAAAAAGTATAAGGAATATGTTAAGGTTGATGTAGCCAGTCCCGAAGCGGTTTACTTTCTTTCTTCTTTTCATCCGAAGAAATCTATTGAGGAGATGATTAAAGAGTTCAAAATAGAGACACTTGATGAATATTTTGCCCGGGCAAGGAGAGAACGGAAAAAATACCTAAAGAAATAAGGGAAAGACTATGGATAAAGATATTAAGGAAGGTTTAATGCAGAGAAGAATAGATGACCGGCAGAGCCTGCAAAGAAGGGAGACAGAGGATTTCTTGAGAGCAGAGGTAGAGAAATATCCTATAAGAGCAAAGAAATTCTGGAAGAGAGACTACTCGTCAATAGAGAAATTTTTATCTTCAGTAGAGCCTAATAGAGAAAGGTGGCTGGAAACAGTGGGTGATTTCTCTGAAGGAGCATCGGAAGATTTTGAAGTGGAGGAAACCCCTTTTTTGGAGGATAAAGAAGTTATTGCTAAATGGGTCTCGATAAAACTCTTCAGTCAACTCAGAGGAAGAGCTATTTTAGGTTTGCCTAAAGGAAAAAGTAAATTCCTTCCTCTTGTTATCTGCCAGCATGGCCATACTTCTTCTCCAGATGGGGATGTATTCGGGCTTATTGATAAAGAAAATTATTATGATAAGTATGGCTATAAATTAGTAAGAGAGGGATTTGCCGTTTTGGCCCCCCTTAATATTACAATGAGCGAACCAATGGCAAGGTCTAATAGAATGGCCTTGCTTTTAGGAAAGAGTCTCTTTGCTCTGGAGATCTTTAAAATAAAAAGACTCATTGATTATCTTTCTACTCTTAAAGAGATTGATAAGAATAGAATTGGAATGTGGGGTTTAAGTAAAGGTGGAACCTATACCTTATTCACTCTCCCCATAGAGTTAAGAATAAAGGTGGGAATTATCTCCGCTTTCTTTAATCAACGCATTAAAAAGATGGTAATTAAGGATCCAAGGTATTCCTGCTATCTTGTAACTGATGAAGAACATATGTTTCTTCCCGGCTGGCTGAGAGAATTTACCGATTCTGATTTAGTTTCTTTAATTTGTCCCAGACCATTAATGATTCAGACCGGTAAAGCGGATGGAGTATCCTGGTGGCCATTTGTTCTTGAGGAGTTTGAAGAATCTAAAGAGCATTATAAGAAATTAAAGGTAGAAGAAAGAATTCAGATGTGCTTGCATAACGCCGGTCATGAGATTCGTTTTAAAGAAGGGTTAAAATTCTTGCAAAGATGGCTATGAAAATTAATTTTCTTGACATCTTTAAAGGAATGTGATATAGTAAAATTGCTCCTGTCCTGTGCGTGGAGAATAGATGATCTTGAGCCAACACTCTTTTTGAGGGAGCCTGACGTTGGGTGCGGAATGCATGTCTTCTGCGGAGGAAAGCGTGAAGCATCCAGGAGGGCGCCCACCTATAAAAAGGGTTCATAGATTCCTATTTCTTACGGCAGGATGGGAGCATTTAATATGGAGACGCTATTTGAATTAGAAAAGGAGGAGCTAAAAAAGGAACTACCCTTGGCGATGAGGATGCGCCCGAGGGATTTAAAAGAGTTTGTCGGTCAAAAACATATTTTGCGAGAAGGAAGCTTACTGCGGAGAGCAATTCTTTCCGATAGAATTGGCTCCCTCATTTTCTTCGGCCCCTCCGGTACCGGGAAGACCGCCCTTGCCTATATCATTTCCTATTCCACCAAGGGATTTTTTAAATCGCTTAATGCGGTAACTTCCTGCGTGGCAGATGTTCGCAATATCATTATCGAGGCAAGGGAGCGAAGAAGAATAAGCGAAAGAAAAACAATCCTCTTTATCGACGAACTTCACCATTTCAATAAGAGCCAGCAGGATGCTCTTATGGCTGATGTTGAAGATGGAACAATTACCCTGATTGGGGCAACGGTTCATAACCCCTATTTTGCCATTAACAGTCCCCTGCTTTCTCGCTCGCTTGTCTTTGAGTTCAAACCCTTAGAGGAGAAGAGCCTTTTGGTAATTATGGAAAGGGCCTTACTCGATAAGGAAAAGGGTCTGGGTAACTTTAGGGTAAAGATAGAGGAGAAGTCTCTTCGTCATCTTGCCCGGCAGAGTGAGGGAGATGCCCGCCGGGCTCTCAATGCCCTGGAGATAGGGGTTTTGACAACAAGACCGGATAAACAGGGTATGATACAGTTTACCCTTGCGGTAGCCGAGGAATCGATCCAGAGAAAGGTAATTCTTTACGATAAGGATGAGGATGAACATTATAATACCATCTCTGCCTTTATTAAGAGTATGCGTGGATCAGATCCAGATGCCACCCTCTACTGGTTAGCAAAGCTGATCGTTGCTGGAGAAGATCCCAGATTTATTGCCCGGCGTATCGTCATCTGTGCGGCTGAGGATGTGGGCAATGCCGATCCCCAGGCTCTTGTCCTGGCAAATTCTGCTCTTCAGGTTTCAGAATTTGTTGGCATGCCTGAGG
>DAOVGU010000047.1 GCA_030672255.1 bacterium | reverse complement strand
GAAAAACTTGCATTAATAAAACCGGAACCTGTCGAAATCAGAACTTCAAATCCATCCAATGAAGCAATGCTCCGTTATCAGGATATCGTTAAACAGAGGATTGAGTCTGCTCGCCACTACCCCTCCTGGGCAAGAAAACAGAATATTGAGGGAGAAACATCTATTAAATTTACAATCCTATCTGATGGAGTAGTTGAAGAGATCAATCTTATCCGCTCTTCAGGTTTTCAAATACTAGATAAGGAAACAATTGCCACTATCCAAAGAGCCAATCCCTTTCCTCCTATCCCAAAGGAGATAAATCTCTCTTCTATCCAGATGGAGATTTTCCTTATTTTTACTTTGAAATTTGACAAATAAATTTTTTTGATATACAATTGAGATTGTGTCTCAATTACAATTATATGAGGGAAATATCTAAAATAGAGAAGAAAAAATATTTAGCCCAACGCATCGCAAATTGCATTGGAGCTACCATCGCTGAGGAAAAACCGGCCACGATGATAAGACTTACTAATGCCAACAGGAAGAATAAAGTCTTTGAATTATGGAGTGCATTCGGCAAAGACCTCTTCGGCAATAATCACCTTAGCTATTATGAACTGAGGAAAAGTAAAAAGGAGAAAAGTGTAATTATTCTGTTTTTCTGCCAATGTAAAATGAATAAAGTTTTACAAGAAAAAGGAGTTAAGAACTTCTTAGCTAAACTCGGATATAAAACAGACCGGGGATTTGAAGAAATCCTCTCCCTTATCAAAAAAAGATACAGTCCGAAAAATTTCTTTCCTCCTGAAATAGGAATACTCTTGGGTATTCCTCTAAAAGATGTCAAAGGATTTATGGGGCTCTCTCCCCTGCCCTACAGAAAAACCGAGATGTGGAGAATATACGGAAAAGAAAAGGAATCCTTGAAACTTATGAAAAGATACCGACGGGCAAATAACAGAATAAGAAAAAAACTTCTCTCCGGAGAAGACCCTCTTGAGATAATCAATGGAGTAAAAGCGGAGAAACAAAAAAGAGAAAAGGAGCAATCAAAATGGGAATGAGAAATATTATGCTTGCTAAAAGGAACGGGATAGGGAGCATTCAGAAATGCTGTCATGGGGTAGTACATATCCACCTTGATGGTATCTCTTTGAGATTTAAGGAAGATGCATTCGTCGATTTTGCTTTTATGGTAAAGGAAGCATCTTCTCGTCTGATCGAGGAAGGAATATCGCAATTACTTTCTGAAAGCGATGAAGAAAAATAAAAAGGAGGTTTTTAAAATGGCAAAGGCGATTGTGGTTTATGGTTCAACAACCGGGAATACGGAATTTCTGGCGGAAGTAATAGTTTCAGGACTCAAAGAAGGTGGTCTGGAAGTTGTCACAAAGAATGTCAGTGAAACAAAGGTGAGTGAAGTTGCTAACTATGATGTGGTTGTGCTTGGTTGCTCTACCTGGGGCGAAGGTGAACTGCAGGATGATTTTATTGACTTCTATGAGAAAATGAAAGATTTATCTCTGGCTGGGAAAAAGGCAGCCGTCTTTGGACCAGGAGATAAGGAAAGTTATCCCGATACCTTTTGCAAAGCAGTAGATTTATTAAAAGAGAAACTTAAAAAATGTGGTGCAGAAATTGTTGCCGAAAGTTTTAAAATTGATGGAGAGGTAGAAAAAGCAATTGAGGATGCTAATGCTTGGGCACTGAGAATTGCAAAGTCTATCTAAAAAATGAAGAATTTGTTATTGGTAATTCTGTTTATCTTTATCGGGCAGACCCTGGGCTCTTTAATTGGATTGATAAAAAGACCCCGGGATACTTTTCTGCACGCCTCACTGGCATTTTCTGCCTCAATGATGCTGGGAATATCGTTTTTTCAGTTGATACCTGAAGCATTAAAAATTACCCCTCCCTTATTGGTTATAATTTTCTTTTTCTCAGGGATAATCGTAATGCGACTGACGGATAAAATCCTACCCCACATAGACCCTGGACTATTTAAGGGTGAAAAATCATCTCTTAAAAAAACTGTAACTATGCTTATCGTTGGTATAGCATTACACAATTTTCCTGAAGGGTTAGCCATCGGAGTGGGATTTGTTGCTCTTGCCTCGGGAGGACTCTGTGCTCTTTTACTCAGCCTTTAGGCAAAATTTGACAAATAATTTTTTTAGAATAGAATTGCAATTGCATCTCAATTACAATTATTAAAGATAAGAAAGAAGTAAAAAAGAGAAGTATGGCTATGGAAAGAGTTAAGGTAAATAGAATGGCAAGTTGTTCGGGTGGGAGTTGTCCTCAAGAAAGAAGAAGTTGTTATCTGATTAACAAGAGATTGCAGATAACCTCAGCAATGATAGCAGGGATAGCAACTCTGCTTATCTCCACCCTCTTTAGTATTCTTCTCTGGAAGACTTACTATTACTTCTCTTTATTTGCTGGACTCTCCATCGCAGAGAACTATTTACCGATGAGGGGAATACCTTTGGTTTCTCAACTTCAGAATTATCTTGCCGGAGCATCTGCGGCTCGGTTTATTGCCAGCAAAGAAGCCGGAACAGTTCTTCTTGTGGCTTTAGCCTGCAGCATCGTCTATGCCATCGGGGTTGGTTATCTGGAACTACTCCGCACCCACAGAATTGCTGGACCTGCCCACAAATTGTGTAAATACTTACAGTTGGCAAAAGAAGGAAAATATTCAATAAGGATTGCCATCAGGAAAAATGATGCTCTTCAAGAGACCGTCGATGCTTTTAACGAACTGATGGAGACATTAGAGAAGAGAAAGGAAACAGTCCCGGCTGAGAAGAAGTAAAGTTACGCCCTCACTTACCTCCCCCTTGAGGGGGAGGACTGGGGTGAGGGGGAAAGGAAATTCTTGGTAGTATAAATTTACCGATAGACTGTTCTACGATGCTTAATCTTATAAATTTTTATGGTTCTTTCTTTATCGTCAATTTGATAGAGAATGCGATATTCACCAACTCGCAGCCGCCAGCCTTTTATGGAGATAAGTTTTTCTACTCCTCTGTGCCGAGGATTGACCTTAAGAGTTCCAATCTTTTTAAGGATAAGTTTCAAAAAAGTTTTGGGGATATATTTGATATCTTTTTCAATGCGGGAATCATAGACTATACGGTACATCAAATCAGCTTTTGTTTTTTGAGGCGGGAAAGAAGTTTGTCATGGGGTATAAAACCAGAGTTTGTTTCAATAGCATGCTTTAAATCTAAACTGTCTTCCAAATTTTCGATAAACCTGAGAAGTCTATTGTATTCAGGTAAACTTAATACCACTGCCTTAGGTTGCCCTTTTTTGTCTACTAAAAATTCTTGTTTCTCTAAAGTCAGACTCATAATCTCACCTCTCTTTTCCAGAAAAAGTATACTACAGCAATCCTGTGATTGTCAAATTGATGTCTGGTAATAGAGAAAGGAGTTAAAGGAAAATGAAAAAGAAAATAAAAAGAAGTAGTTGTAGTGGCAGAGTTCACTCTGCCAAAGGGTTTACTTTAATTGAGCTTCTGGTGGTAGTGGCTATTATTGGGATTTTAGCTGCTTTGATTCTTCCCGCATTAGCCAAAGCAAGAATGCAGGCAAGAGCTGTAACAAAATATGGCACATCTGTTCATGGTGGAATGATGGATAAGAACCACTCGGTGGGTTTCTGGACATTCGGGGAAGGGGGAGGGAAGCAAACTAAGAATTAGGCAGGAAAAGGAAACCGTCTCGCTCAACCTGCCATCAAGAAGAATGCAAGAAACATTCAATGGAGCAGAGATAGCCGTTTTGGTGGCGACTATTGGGCTTTTGATAGCGGAGACTGGAACAATTTCAACTGTGGTTACTGGGATGATTTTGGGATAACAGATAAAATGTCGGCTGAGGTATGGGCTAAAGTTCCTGGAACAATTAAGGCGGCTAGTTGTGCAACAACAGTGATGGGCGCAAAATGGTGGGCTGACCCGATAAGTTGTGTAGGTAATTGCGAACTGTGGCATATGGGATTTACGACTAACCCGATACACGGTGTTTATTGTGCAACTCCCTGGGGTTATATTAAGGTTGAAACAGAGATTGAGAATAAGTGGAATCACATTGTCATGACCTATAATGGTTCAATCTTAAAATTGTATGTAAACGGAGAATTTAGAGGAAGCAAACCTGGTAGTGGCAATCTTCCTCATCCTGGTCCCAAGGAAGAGTTCACCGTGTTCGTAGGGCATTCATCACCTGAGATATGGGAAGGAGGGATTCACAAAATTCAGGATGAAGCCATTCTTTACAACCGCGTTCTTGATAAATGGGAAATTGCTAATCATTATAATATGGGAAAACCAAAAGGTTATCCAGAAGCAAGTGTAGATTAAAGATTAACCGAAAAAGAGAAGAAAATGAAAAAGAAAATAAGAAGAAGGCATTATTTTGTAAAGCCAAAATTTCAGTTGCATTATATCGGAGTGAACTTAAGTTTTGCTGTTTTGGTCTCTCTCATTCTTATCTTAATCGTTTATAAGACAGGGAGTATTCAGATGGTGGCAGAGGTTTCTCGTCTTTACCCGGAAGGAATACCAGGATTTATGCTTAAACTTATCTTTAAACAGATTGCTCTTACCTTCCTTATTACCTTACCGGTAATTACGATTGCCTCAATCTTTCTCTCCCATAAGATTGCTGGTCCATTATTCAAAATAGAGAGGGAACTTAAAGATATAAGAGAGCAAATAAGTAAATTGGAAGAAAAAAAGAAATAAGGGGAGGTGATAAAGGATGAAGATTGCGGTAGCCAGTGATGATAAGGTAAATGTTAGCGAGCATCTCGGTAGTGCACCTTACTATGTGGTATTAGAAGTAGAAGGAGAAAATATAATAAAGGAGGGGAGGCAGTTTACTACAAGAACCACCACCCTCCCCTCTTATCCCCTCCCATCAAGGGAGGGGAGTATTTATACTTTTAAAAAATGAAAGAAGGATTAAAAGGAAAATGAAAATATGCTAACAAATTCATTAAGTTTTATTCTTCTAATTATTGGGATTTTTGCATTTGCGGGAATGGGAATAGGGGATAAACTTCGTGGAGTAAAAATAGAAAATAAAGAAGACCACCATAATCCAAAAGTTATTACAGTAAGCGGTATCCCTCTGCTTGCTTTTTTAGGAGTTTCTATCTTTACTCCAATTGTAAAAGGCACAATCTTGTGGATTGGTATTTTTATCATTATTCTATCGGCGATTATATATATTCTTTCAATTGTTGCTTTTGTTAAGGTAAAAAAAGGGTTGAATACTATTGGTATTTACAAATTTTCAAGAAATCCTATGTATGTTGTAATGTTTTTAATTTTTATTGCTTTTATTCTTATGGCATTTGATTATTCTGAAAAAACAGGAATCCTTATGACAATTGTTACATTGATAAATGTAATTGTAATTCACTGGATGGTGCTCGGAGAGGAGAAATTTCTCAGCAAAAAATACGGCGATATTTATCGTGAATACAGGAATAAAACACCAAGATATATAAGAATGGGGAAAAGAGGGGGGATTGAGAAATGAAAAGGATATTTATTGGTCTAACAGTAGTGTTGATGTTTGGAATTTTCTTAAGTTCAGAGGCAAGTGCGCACACTCCTTTGCTATTTATTGAGGACAACGAGAATGGAACAATTTGTCTGGAGGGTGAATTTTCTGATGGGTCTTCCGCAGCGGGAGTGAAAATCCTTATCGTAGAGGATAAACCCTATGAAGGCAGCAAGAAGGTGGAGCTTTACAAAGGGAAAAGAATACTTAAAAAAACGAAGTTAGATAAAAATGGGGAGATCACTATTGAGAAGTCAGAAGGGTCCTACCTTATCATTTTTGATGCTGGGCCAGGCCATATAGTTGAGAAAAAAGGTCCTTTGTTAAAAGCAGGGGAAGGGTCAGCTTCTGAATTTAAATTAAGTCCTATTGTGATAACGGATAAAGGGAGAAGAATAGAGATTAGCACCGAAGATATAAAGAGAAATCGCAACAGCAGCTTATGTTTATGTGTTTTAGCTGCGTTCAGGGCAGCAAAACTGGGAATTAACAAAGTTTGGGAGGGTAAGATACCAGAAAGAGAGGATATTAAGATTGTCAGTAGGTTTCCCACCCCCTGCTCTATACATTGCTTTCAATATATAACCGGCACGGATGGTAAAGAGCCGGATGTAAAATCCAAAGGTGAGTTTCTCATAATTCTACCAGATGGAACCGAGATAAAAGATTTATCTGCTGAAAGTATCGCTGAGTTTTCTCAAGATATAGGTATAGATAACTGGAATTTTATAATTACCCGAAAATCTACAAATGATGTGTGTGAAGTTCAGGTAAAGAAGGATGTATTTCCAGAAGGTTTCTTCCAATTAAGGAAAAAGATAAAAGAAAAAGGGATGTTAACAAGAAAAGAGATCAGTGAGTTTAAGTCAATGTTGAAAAAGGCAAGAGAAAAATTTTTAACGATGAAAGATTCTGAACTATTTAATTATAATTGACATTCAGGGAAATCTCTGTTAAAATAAATTATTATGGAGAATTTAGAAAAACTTAAAAAAAAGTATCAAGGAGAGTGGTTGGCTTTTCTACCCAGTGAAAAAAAGATGAAAAAAGAGAGGCTAAAAGGAAAACTTCTTGCTCATCATCCGGACAGAAGGACTCTTCACCAGAGGCTGAGAGAAAAAAAGCGAAAGGAGTTTACATTACCTATGCAGGACCTCTCGTTAAACCTGGTTATAGCATTATTCTCTGATGAGGACAAAACTTGCAATCCCTATTATCCTGCCGAGAATCAGGATTGATGGACAGAAGGGTTTCAGAGAGGTTAATATGGTATTGGGTACTGTTCTGGATTTTAGAGAAAAGAGTTTAGAAATTGTTTAATCTTATAGTTAATTTTTTTAAAATATAATTGCAATTGGGAATCAATTATGATAAAATAAATATTATGAATGATTATGAAATAGAATTTAAGAATTATCTTAAGGAAAGAGGACTGAAGTTTACTCCGGAAAGAGCACTTATTCTGAAGGCAGTATTCTCTCTTCATAAGCATTTTGATATCGACCAACTCTGGGAAAAATTGCACAAAAAAGATAATCGTCTCTCCCGGGCAACCATCTATCGCACCCTCCCCTTATTGCTTGATTGCAACCTTATTCAGGAAACATTACGTTGTCAGGGAAGAGTTAGATACGAGCATATCTTTGGTCATCAGCACCATGACCATATGGTTTGTCTAAAATGTGGCAAGGTGACTGAGTTTAGAGAAGAAAAAATAGAGAAACTTCAAGAAGAGGTTTGTAAAAGATATAACTTCAAATCGGTAGAACATCGCTTAGGAATTAGAGGATATTGCCAGAAATGCCAAAAAAAGTTGAGATGAATTTGACAGTTGTTGACAGAAAATTTTTTTATGGTATAATTGAGACTGTATCTCAATTACGATTATAGAGGTATACTATGGACGGGTTGAAGGTTATGCCGCTGGCAATGCTTCCTCCTGGCCAAAAGGCAAGGATTGTCTCTCTGTCCGGAGGAAGAGGGTTGCAAGCACATCTGTATGGTATGGGTCTGGGACTGGGTTCTGAAGTTATGGTTATTTATCGTGGGGCTCCGGGACCCTTTCTTGTTGCTGCGAAAGAGACACGGGTAGCTATTGGACAGGGAATGGCATATAAGATTATGGTCAGCTTAGATACTAAATTTACACCCCCACCTATCTCCTCCCCCCTCCCGCCAAGACTCCGGCGGACAGGTGAGGGGGAGGATAGAGAGGGGGAGAATCAATGACTTTAGATGAATTAAAACCAGGGCAGAAATGCCATATTGTAAAAGTAAATGCAGGTGGCGTTACTGGACAGCGATTACTTGATATGGGATTTGTTCCCGGAGCAAAGATTGATGTCATTCGTAATGCCCCTCTTGTTGACCCAATGGAGCTTTTATTAAAAGGATATCGGGTAAGTATCCGCCATTCTGAAGCCAAAGAAATAGAAATGATTTTATTATGAGAAGAAAACTCAAAGAAATAAAGGTAGCGGTAGCCGGTCAGCCTAACTCAGGTAAATCTACCATTTTTAATCTCCTCACTGGTGGCAGGCAGCACGTAGCCAATTATCCGGGGATAACGGTAGAAAAAAAGACCGGTACTTACCATATTCAGGAGCACAAAGTATTCCTAACCGATCTCCCCGGAACCTATAGCCTCACCTCTTATAGCTTAGAGGAACGGATCGCCAGAGATTTCTTACTTCAGGAAAAACCAGAGGTAATAGTTGATATTGTAGACGCTGCTAATCTTGAGCGGAACCTCTATCTTGTTTTTCAGTTAGCTGAGATAAGTATCCCTCTGGTTATCGACTTAAATATGGCAGATGTTGCCAAAAGTCGTGGTTTTCAAATAGATACAGAAAAATTAAGTCAAGAGATAGGAGCAGAGGTAGTTCCTACAGTTGGCAACAAAGGAAGAGGAAAAAGTAAGCTTCGCCAAACTATTCACAGAGCGTACGAAACTAAAAAAAGTCCTAAAAAGATTAATTATGGAGAAGATCTGGAATCTATCCTGATTTCTTTAGAACAACTTCTCTCCAAGGATACAAATCTTAAGAAACGTTTTCCTCTCCGTTGGTTAGCGGTGAAACTCTTAGAGAATGATTCTGAGGCACTGAGAATAGTAAAGAAATATTCTAAAAATGGAGAGGAAATTTTAAGTTATGTGGAAAAGGAAAGAAAAAAGTTTATTTCGCAGTATGGAGAGGCACCAGAAAAAACTCTCGCTCACCAACGTTACCGAGAGGCAGAAAAGATTGTGGGGCATTGCGTCAAGCAAATAAGGACAAAACCCAAAACCTTAACCGACAGAATTGATATGGTTGTTTGCAATAGATTCTCAGGGCTGATTATTTTGCTGGGAACAATCTACGCTATGTATAATCTTTCCATTGTCCAGGGCTATAAAATTACCAATTACACCTGGCCTCTTCTTGCGGGACTGCAAAAATTTCTTGTTTTACTCCTTCCTCCGGAAGGATTTGCCTTTGACCCACTTTTGCGTGCAATGCCTTTAGGGGTTATCGGCGGAGTGATTGCGGTATTGAATTATGTACCTATTTTTATCATTCTGTTTGCTCTGATAGCCATTATGGAGGATACCGGTTATTTAGCACGGATGTCCTTTATCTTGGACAGAGTGTTTAGATATTTTGGGCTTCACGGACAATCTGTCTTGCCCTTGGTACTGGGTGGGGTTTATGTGGGTGGATGTGCAATACCCGGAGTTATGGCTTGCCGGGGCATAAAAGACGAGAAGGCTCGTTTAGCCACGATGCTCGTTGTGCCTCTGATGAACTGTCTGGCCAAGATTCCGTTATATGTGCTTCTTCTCGGTTTATTTTTCGCGGCTACCAAAGGGATAATGATGTTTTTCATTGGTACAATTACCATTATTATCGCTCTTGGTGTAGCCAAAATTTTAAGCCTCACGGTGCTTAAGAGAAAAGAGTCTGCGCCCTTTATTTTAGAGATGCCCCCTTATCACTTACCCACTCTTGGGGGAGTTTTGCGCCGTTGTCTGGAACGACTGGAGATCTTTGTTAAAAAAATTATAACCGTTGTTATTGTGGTGATGATTCTTGTTTATCTGCTGATTAACTTCCCTGGACTAAGTGAAGAGAGAAAAGCCTATTACAATAACCAGGCTAATCAAATAAAACAAAGCTTCATAAGAAAAATAGGAAAAGATAGTTCTTATGCAAAGCTATTGGCAGGAAAGCAATTGATGAAGTTTATAGGTTACCGGAATGATTATCGCGCAGCTACAAAAGGTATTGAGAAAGAGGAGGCAAAAAAAGTAATTGAGCAAAAGTTTCGCCAGAGAAACCTTGAATTCTTCAAGATTGTAAAGAAAGGTAAGTATGAATTGGGGGGGAAGAAAATCAAAGATAAAGACGCCAAGAAGGTCCATAAAGCCTACAAAAAACTATTCAACCAGAGAAGAGAACTGCGCGCAGAAAAAAAGAATGAAACAATTAAAGGAAGTTTTTTGGGGCGAATTGGTATCGCGATGGAGCCGTTTACTAAACGGTTAGGATTTAACTGGCAGGTGAACATTGCCTTAATCAGTGCTTTTGCTGCCAAGGAGAACGCTGTAGGCACAATCGGCGTTCTCTACGAATCACCGCCAACTGAGAAAGAGGAAAGACTTGAGAAAAGACTGGGAGAAAAGGAGGGCGGCTGGACTCCCCTTCATGCGTTAGCGATGATACTGTTTATGGCGATGTATCCGCCCTGTATCCCTACTTTACTTATGATTCGGGTAGAAAGCGGAAGTACCCTATGGATGCTTCTTGCTACTCTCTATCCAATTATTCTGGGAATTATATTCGCCTTTCTTGCCTTTACGGTAGGTAATTTGTTAGGCTTTACAGGCTTAAAAATGATGGTTGCCATTTATGTCCTGGCAACAGTTTTTACGATAGGGGTTGGTTTTATTAAGAGTGAACCAAAAGTAAAAATAAAAACTTGACAGGAAATATTTTTTGAGATATAATTGAGATTGTATCTCATTTACAATTAAACGAAAGGGGGTGATGGAAAAATGAAAAGAGTATTTATTGGTCTGGCAGCATTGATGCTCGGGCTTTTCTTGAGTTCTCAGGTAAATGCACACACTCCCCTCCTCTCCGTTGAGGATAATGAGGATGGAACAATTTGGCTTGAAGGTGGCTTTTCCGATGGCTCTTCCGGTGCGGGAGTGAAAATTCTCATCGTAGAGGATAAACCTTATAAAGGCAGTAAAAAGGTAGACCTCTACAAAGGAAAAAAAGTCCTTAAGAAAACAAAGATGGACAAAAATGGTGAGCTTACCATTGATAAACCGAAAGGACACTATCTTATCATCTTTGATGCTGGACCAGGCCATGTAGTTGAGAAAAAGGGTCCTTTGTTAAAAGCAGGGGAAAAGGAATAAAGTACACCCCCACCTATCCCCTCCCCCCTGGAGGGGGAGGATAGAGGAGAGGGGGGATAAGGAGACAAAAAATGAGTAAGAAAATATTAACGGTTGTAGCAGCAGTTTTTCTGTTAGGAATAACCGTTCATGCCTTTGGACATTTCCAGACAATTTATACTCCCGAGAGTGCATTGGAAGAAAGCAAAACAATAGAGCTTAAGTTAGTCTTTACTCATCCCTTTGAGGCCGGACACACAATGGATATGGGTCAGCCCAGAAAGTTTGGTGTTATGCATAAAGGTAGAAAAAAGGATTTGCTCAGTACCTTAAAACCCATCGTCTGGACAAGTTTAACCAACAAAGGCAAGGCTTATGAGACCTCCTATAAACTCAGAGGTATGGGGGATTTTATCTTCTACCTTGTTCCAGAGCCGTATTACGAGGGGTCAGAGGACATTTACATCCAGCACGTCACCAAAATGCTCGTTAATGTGGGCGGTTCACCAACCGACTGGGATGCAGAAGTGGGTTTGCCGGTAGAGATTGTTCCGTTGGATAAACCTTATGCTCTCTGGACCGGGAATGTCTTCCGCGGGGTTGTCAAATGTAAAGGTAAACCAGTTCCCTTTGCTGAAATTGAAGTGGAATATATCAATCATAAGATGCTGTTGAAGAAAAATGCCTTTGCTAAAAGAGCTAAGGTTGAAGCACCCCAAGATGCATTTGTCACTCAGACCATTAAGGCAGATAGTAATGGCGTATTCACCTTTGGGATTCCCAAAGCCGGCTGGTGGGGTTTTGCTGCTTTAGGTGCCGGGGGAGATTTAAAACATAAAGGTAAAGAACTTTCTCGGGATGCTGTCATCTGGATTCAGGCACGGGATATGAGATAAGCATCGTAAGGGAAACTCTGTTCCTTCTGGACCACTTACCCAGAAGGGACAGCAATAATAAATGATACTTCACAATTTTTTTAAGGTATAATAGCAATTGTATCTCAATTGCTATTATAAATGACCTCTTTTGTCTTTCCGGTAATCTTGAAAATATAGGGCGAGCAGGGGGTGAAAAAAGAAAAGCCAGTCAGGATTACAGAAGGAAGGGGGAAAAAGCCAAAAAGAAAATATCCCCGAAAGATCCTGGGGTTTATATAGATAACTATAGAAGGAGAAAAATGAGTAAAAAAATATTAATGATTTTTGCTGTGGCTCTATTAGTAGGAATGAGCCTACCTGCCTTTGCTGCCGTGGAAAATGTCAAGGTCGGTGGAGATGTCAGTATCTATGGAGTCTATCGCAAAAACTTTGACTTCACCAAGGATACTGTAGCTAAGGATACTGCCGGCTGGTTAATGACAACCACCAGAGTCTATGTCTCCTCTGAATTAACCGAGAATGTTGAGGTAGTGATAAGATTGCTTAATGAGAGAGACTGGGCGGACAATACAGGAGCAACAAACAACCAGATTGAACTTGATCTTGCCTACATTAAGCTTTCTGATATGTTTGTTCCGGGACTCTCAGCAACTCTTGGCCGCCAGGAGATTATCTTAGGTGAGGGTTTTATCATCGGTGACCTTGATCCTGACGACTCAGGGCTTGCTGGCGGTGATTTAAGTTCTGCATTGGCTACCGATGCTATTCGGCTTGACTACGAGGTAGCCGCTATACCTCTTACCTTAACCGGATTTGTAGCCAAGATCACCGAGAATTACGCCAATGTTACTACAGTCAGAGATGTTGACACCACAACCAGACCTCCGACAATAACAATATCAAGTGACAGTGGTCTTGACCAGGACCTCTATGGAGTCAATGCTAACTATCAGGTGCCAATTGCTGAGGCAGAGGTTGAGGCTTACTTCGTTGATGTGAAAAATGCCAATGGAACAAAGAATAGCTCCAACCAGTATGCTGTTCCCACCTTTGGTCTCAGAGCCGCTCACAATGTAGCCGCTGTCCCTGGACTCTCCTGGAAGGGAGAATTTGCCATGCAGTCGGGCAAGAACAATGTGGTCGTTGCGGGAAGCAATGAGGACAACAAGGGTTATGCCGGCTATGTAGGTGCTGAGTATGCCTTCCAGAATATTGGTTGGGAACCAACCGTGGGTCTTGTCTACTACCACTTCTCCGGGGATGATGATGCTACCGATGACGCTAACAACACCTGGAATCCCCTCTTTCCCGATGCAGCGGGAGACAGAATCGGTACAATCGTGGATGCTACCGGATTGGTTAATGATTGGGGTCAGCAGTCCAACATGCAGGTGATTAAACTTTCCGGTTCCATCCAACCTACAGAAAAAATCAGCCTTAGTTTAGACTGGTTCAATGACCAATTGCTTGAGGTTGCAGCCGGAGAGAAGAAAAAATTAGGCAATGAGATTGACATCAACCTTGCCTATGCCTACAGTGAGGATGTTGAGTTCGGCTTTACCTTCGGTTACTTCGCCCGAGGCAGTGCGATCAAGAATGCGGTTGATACTGCCTCAGGAGATGGAAGTAGTGCGGATGCGATGCAGCTCCTCGGTTCGGTAGCGGTTGCCTTCTAACTTCTGAGACAGATAATAAAAGGGTGCTTTAGGAGAAAATCTAAAGCACCCTTTTTTATTTTATTGCAATTGAGAATTAATGATGATAAGATAATAAGAAATGAAGAGGACAGATTTGATTCAGATGAGGATGAGAGAGGCTGGAGTGGTAGTAGAAATCCAGGGAGGATATGGTATGCAGAGAAGGATGTATGCGATGGGCATAAGGCCGGGAAAGAGGATCGTTAAGGTAAGTTCTCAATTATGGCGTGGGCCGGTGACCGTAGAAGTAGATAACTTCCAGGTGGCCATCGGGTTCGGAATGGCTGCAAGGATAATAGTAGAGGTGCCATGAAGAAAATACTTTTAATGGGAAATCCTAATGTCGGGAAAAGTGCTATCTTTTCACGGCTTACTGGCGCGCGCGTTGTCATCTCCAATTATCCTGGCACTACCGTGGAGTTTATGCAGGGACATATAAAGCTCGGTGGAGAGGAAGCGATGGTTATTGATGTGCCCGGGACATATACCCTGGAGCCTACCAATAAGGCAGAAGAGGTTGCGGTGCAGATGCTGAAGGATGGTGACGTTGTAATCAATATTGTCGATGCCACAAATTTAGAAAGGAATCTTCACTTAAGTCTGCAATTAATAGAGAGGGGAATCCCGGTAGTAATTGCTCTTAATATCTGGGACGATACAAAACATTGCGGGATTGAAATCGATGTTGAAAGGCTAAAAGCAATTTTAGGCGTTCCGGCAGTTCCCACCTGTGGTTTGACCGGGGAGGGTATCAAGGAGTTAGTTGAGAGTTTATCTGAGGCAGAACCGAAGGAAAGAGAAACTCTTACCACGGAAAAGAGATGGCAGGAGATTGGTAAGATTGTAGAAGAGACCCAAAAATTGCACCATCGCCATCACACATTCCTGGATACCTTGCAGGATTTAAGCATTAAGCCTTTAACTGGTCTGCCGATAGCAATCGCGGTAATGTTTCTTAGCTTCCAAATCATTCGTCTTATCGGAGAAGGTCTTATCGGCTATCTATTTGAGCCTTTATTTCAGAAGCTCTGGGCACCATTGATGCTAAAATTGAGTTTATTCTTAGGTCCAGGAACCTTCTTGCACAGCATCCTGATTGGGAAACTTATTGAAAATGAAATAGATTTTGGCCAGTCATTTGGACTTTTAACCACCGGACTATTTGTTCCGACCGCGATGGTTCTCCCTTACATCTTTAGTTTTTACATCGTATTGGGACTGTTAGAGGATATTGGATATTTACCTCGTCTTGCAGTCTTAGTAGATAATATTATGCACCGATTAGGACTTCACGGCTACGCCATAATTCCGATGATGTTAGGATTAGGTTGCAATGTTCCCGGAGCATTGGCAA
>DAOVGU010000087.1 GCA_030672255.1 bacterium | reverse complement strand
TAGTGCTCTGTGACATTAATTCTTGCACTAAAAGACCACATAGGTAGCCGCAAGCTTTAGCTTGCGCAGGCTAAAGCCTGCGACTACCAGGATAACGGGATTAGACCAGGATTGCTAAAAATTTGTGTCACAGAGTACTAGAGGCGGCACTCGGATTTGAACCGAGGAATAACGGTTTTGCAGACCGCTGCCTTCCCACTTGGCTATGCCGCCTAATATATTTTTTTTATCTGGTAGCCAAGACCAAAACCTTTCAGACTCTTGGTGGAGACCTCTCCATCCTTTAGATGAAAGAGTTTGGGATGGACCCTTTCCTCTCTCTCGGAGGCAAAAGGGATAAACTGGCGAGCATTCGCCTCCACCCCCTTAATGGTATTGATTCTTGCGGCTAATCCTATTGATTGAATCAAAGAAAGCTTTGGGTTGGTTAAATCCTGCATACTATAGGGAATTTTTTCTTCACCGGCCTTGGCGATAAAAATTAAATCGGTCGATTGACCCTTGCAGGTCTTGAGAGCAATTCCTGACCACCCCAGCTCCTTTGCCCGTTCAAAATTTTTTAGGCTCACAAGTCCTTCATCAAGCAAAACAGGTTTAATCTTAGAAAGTTTATGCATCTCGAGAGAGTGAGCATCTAAATCTCTCTCGGTGGGTTGTTCAAAATAGAGGAGCTCCTTAAAGGCGCGAGGAGATTTTTCCTTGATTTTACTGAGCATCTCAATCAGATATTCGGGATTTTCGCACTGCTCATTGGTGTCAGCACTAAAATAGAGCTCCCCTCTATTTTTAGAGGTTTTCATCTCATGCGAAACCTTTACTATCTCTAAGACCCGGTTGACATCCCAATTTAGGTCATTTCCTTTTAACTTTATCTTTAAGCAGGTAAGCCCATCCCTTTCTATCCATTCCTCCAGGGAATTGGGTAGACCGTCGGCGGGGATATCATTTTTATCAATCTCGCTCTTTCTCAATTTGTCCAGTCCTCCCACTAAGTGGAAAACCGGAATCCTGAGAAGATATTCCTTACGAATATAATCAGCGATATATTTCCCTTTGAATTCCTCCCCTAACCAGGGGGAGAGATCCGACATAAATTCTGCTCCATAGCCATCATAACTGGAGATTTCATTAACATTCCCGAAGGCATCATGAATAGCGGCATCTATCGGGGAAGCACAGAGAAGGACACCCAAAAATGGCATTTCTTCCTTCAGGTTCAATCTATTATAGACTTCCTTATTTATCCTCTTAAACTCCTCCTCTAAGTTAAAGAGAATTTGAACCGGATGGCCGAAATCTTTATATGAGGCAAAGAGCCGACAGAGTTCCTCTGTTACCCCTTTCATTGTTCTTTCCCTTTGGTTATGCTCAATGACCTTGCTTGGCCAGGCCCAACCATCGGAAAGAAGAATTCCTCCAAAGCCCTCTCCTACTTCTCCCCGGTGGTTCTCCACCTTTACCCTGACCTGACTGTAGGTTATCTCCTCTATCACCACCGCACCAAATTTTAAGGGTGTGCGAAACTTCAAAGGGGTGAAGAAGGCTTCTACCTCTAAAATTTTGATATCCGATTGCATCTTTTCCTGTCTAAAGATAACATATTTTCAGGAGAAAATCAAAGGATTGTTGACAAAAAGATTGCAAAAAGAATAAACTACAATCCCGAAAAGGGGTTCTACATGATTAGTTGCCAAGAAAGTAACAATATTATTTATATTGAAACTCAGTTAATCCAGGCAGCTATTCGGACTACCGGATGTGTAAGTGGGGTGATGGCCGGGTCATTTCGCGACAAAAAAACTGGTATCAGTGATCCGGGGTTTGGGCTGCATGTGATGGACTTTCTCCTGACTCCTGGATGGCGGAAGGATGGATATTCCAGGAATAGAATGCATCATGGAAATTTGCCAAAGCATTTTGTAGAGGGTCCTCAGTTATGCATCCAGGCAAAGCGTCTGGATTATGCCATTGTTCGTGGTGCAAATTATCTCGCAGTCAAGCAATGGTTTATTTTCACTAAACCTGGAGAAGGCTACCAAGCTGGGTCCCGTTGGGAGCAAACCCTGTTATTCCTTCCAGATACGAGATATTTTCTGTCTAGTGAGTCTATCGTAAGCGTCAATGATGTGGGTACCCTTTTCTATCGGATTGACATGCCTGGTCACCTTAAGCACAACAGAGGGGATACCTTTCATCAGGTCTATTTGAGTTACTATGGTTTGATTGGGGCTAAAGAATTTCTGACCGATTTTCCTCCGGATAAACGGTTTTTCTATAAACGCAAGGAGTCTGATTCCCCGGATCAATTTATTCGCGCGTATCAATTGCGCGCCGGCGAAGACTTATCTGTATGGTTAACCGGGATGACACTTGATCCCGCTATTCCCTGTGAAGCCTGGTGCCACCAGCGAGATTATGTTTGCTTCATTCAGGAAAATCACGGTCGCTCTGTGACAAAAGGAGAGACCTTTGGAGCAGCATATATCATCGGCTACTTTGATTCAATTGATGAAATGAACCGAGTTTACGACGATTACCGAGGGGTAAAATATATTGGAGTAGATTCTGGACGTTTTACTCTTTTGGATAAGATTCCACAGACGACAAAATGAAAAGGATATTGAAGAATAACATGCAATCAATTCTGTTTTCTAAAAAAACAAGGAGGCATTAAAATGGAATATTGTATTTTCTCTAAGCACCTCCAGACGATGGAGGCTGAGGAATTGGGAAAGACTTTGGCTAAGCTCGGGGTGGATGGGGTAGATTTGACTGTTAGAGAAGGTGGACACATCCAGCCAGCTCAGGTTAAAAATGAACTACCCCGTTTTCAGGAGGTTTTGGCTAAGCAGGGAGTAAAAATTTCTATGTTGACGACGTCAATTGTGGAGATAGATGAACAGGCCCGAAGCATTGTAGAGACAGCCGCTAAATCAAAGATCAGATATATCAAATTGGGCTACTGGTCCTATAAGGGATTTGGGCATTATGAAGAACAGGCGAAAGAGGTAAAAAAAGCATTGGCTCAATTAGAACCACTGTTTCGAGATAATGGAGTTAAAGCCGGTTTTCATAATCATTCGGGGATGGATATGGGGCTTAATGCCAATCATGTCCTCCGCCTCATAGAAGACTGCGACCCAGAGGTGATAGGAGTATATTATGATGCGGGGCATAGCACTATTGAAGGCTCCGGTTCTGGCTGGATGATGGATCTGGATTTGGCTAAAGAGCGTATCTTCATGATTGCGGTTAAAGATATGGCCTGGTTTCGACTCGGTACGCCGGATGAGGATAAGAAGGGTTGGATGAGAAAGATGGTGCCTTTAGAGGCGGGCTTAACCGACTGGCCCAAGTTTATTGACTGTTTGAAGCAGATGAAATTTGACGGTCCAATCTCCTTCCATTCAGAATACCAGGGAAGCCATAGCTGGAAAGATCTGACCCCTGAAGAGATAGTAGGGCAGACCGCGCGTGATTTAAATTATTTCCGTGCTCTTATGGAGGAATAGTGAACTCCAGAGAAAGATTCCTTGCTGCATTAAAAGGAGAAAAACCTGACCAAACTCCTTTAGCCCATATCGCTGCTTTAACCACCGTTGAACTTCAGAATATAACCGGTTGTTGTATGCCTGAAGTCCATCACAATCCAGAAAAATTGGTAAAGTTATTAGCCGCAAACTATGAAATCTTAGGTTTTGATGCGGTTACATTTATTATTAATTATTTTAATGAACCAGCTGCTCTGGGCTGTCAGATGAAATGGGGGAATAAAAGGGAACTGCCGATGTATACCTCACATCCTTGGGTGAAGGAAGAGGATGCGGTTATTCCTGAAGATTTGTTGGACAGAAAGCCCATCAGCACATATTTGGAAGCCATCAGAATAGCCAAAAGAGATTACGGAAATCAAGTAGCAGTATTAGGAAAAGTTATGGGACCTTTCTCTATGGCTCAAGTAATGTATGGAGTAGAAAATACAATGATGGGGACGATAACCGAACCTGATAAAATTCGGCATTTTATAGATACTGCCACCGATACTTTAATTAAATGTGCTAATGCCCAGTTTGAAGCAGGAATTGATGCTTTGGCTATTGGCGAGGGAGGAGCAGGAGGGAATATGCTTTCTCCTCAGATGCATGAGAAATTTTTATTGAAGCCTCACAAGAGAATGATAAAAGAGATTAACGGCCCAACAATTATGCATATTTGTGGAGATATTACCCCACGATTAGATTTGCTCACTGAAATTGGTCTTACCTGTTTTAACTTTGACTGGGCTATTAGACCCAAGACTATGAAAGAAATCTCCAAAGGGAAATTTAAAATTATGGGAAATATCAATACCACAGATTTGTTAAGAGCAAAACCAGAAGAAATTGAAAGAGAAGTAATCGAAAATCTCCAAGCTGATGTAGATATTATAAGCCCTGGCTGTGCAGTTTCTCCGGAATGTCCCAATATAAACTTCCAGGCAATGGCAAAGGCAATTAGAAATTGGAGTAAACGGAATGTTTGAAATAAGGAGAATATACCATGTCAAATCCAAGAGATATTAAAGTCTGTGAAGTAAAAATTTCTTACGAAGACTATGGTTACCGCACGCCAATAAAATTTGGTGGGAATGTAGTCAATAGCGTTACTCTTCTTAATGTAGAGGTGCAAGTGAGAAACAGAGCTGGCAAAGGGGCTATTGGACAGGGTTCAATGGCAATGGGGAACATTTGGTCCTGGCCCAGTAAGATATATAATTATGGTGAAACACTTAATGTGATGAAGAAATTGGCTTCCAAGATACAAGAAATTATAAAGAATTACCAGGAATATGGACATCCGGTTGAATCGGGTATGTTTTTAGAAAAGGAATTTCTGAAAGCGGCAAAAGAAACGGAGAAAGAGATGAATTTAAAGGAAGAAATTCCAAAGTTATGCGTATTGGTCACTGCTTCTCCATTTGATGCCGCCATCCATGATGCCTATGGGAAGTTGCTTAATCTTAATGTTTATCATGCCTACGGACCTGAATTTATGAACGATGATCTTTCCAGATATCTGACCAATGAGTTCAAGGGGGAATATTTGGACAAATATACCCTAAGAGAGCCTAAAGAGCAGATGCCTTTGTATCATCTTATTGGTGCACTTGACCCACTTACCGAGGCCGATATTTCCCAGCGATTAAATGATGGATATCCGGAAACTCTTCCCGAATGGATACAGTCTGATGGTCTTACCCATCTTAAGATTAAGTTAAGTGGCAACGATCTTGATTGGGACGTGAATCGAGTTTTAGCTATTGATAAGGTTTGTCGGGAAACTCAAAGTAGACGCAATGTGGATACCTGGTATTACAGCGCCGACTTTAATGAGAAATGTCCCGATGTGGAGTATTTGATCGACTTTCTGAATAGAATTAAAGAGAGTTCAAAAGAATGCTTTGAGAGAATTCAATACATTGAGCAACCCACCTCCAGGTATCTGAAGGAGCATCGGGAGGATAGGATGCACAAGGCCGCAAAGATTAAGCCGGTAGTGATTGATGAGGCCTTGGTGGATTTCGAGCATCTGCAATTAGCGATGGAATTAGGCTATAGCGGCGTAGCCCTTAAAACCTGTAAAGGGCAGTCCCAGGCTTTGCTGATGGGGGCAGCAGCTCTGAAATATAACCTCTTCCTCTGTGTTCAGGATTTGACTTTAGTGGGCGTCTCTTTTTTACATTCTGCCGGTCTCTGTGCTCGTATCCCAAAGGTAACAGCGATTGAAGGTAATGGTCGGCAATACTGTCCAGTTGCCAATAAAGGATGGGAGGATAAATGGCCTTCCATATTCAAGGTAAAAAATGGGATGCTGGGAACCGCTGCTCTTGTCCATACCGGTTTAGGGCATTATTCTTGACATTTTGTAAAGGGAGGTTGTATAATTAAAATATCCAGGTTAAGGGAAGTCCGTAGAAGCGGACACGCTCCCGGCGCTGTGAGAAACGACGAAAGCTCAAAATACCACTGCCCGCCTCAGGCGGGTGGGAAGGTGAGCGAGTAGGTTTGAGTTTCAAGCCAGAAGACCTGCCTGGATAAAATTTCTCCTTTCTTCGCGGAAAGAAAATAGGAACCTTCAGACCGCCAGATGGCGGACTGAAGAAAAAAGGGTAAAGAAATCAGGGTGCAGCCCTTGACAGAATAAATTTGTCAAGGGTTTTTTATTTGTGTATACACTGATGTGAGGACTATTTCTGTAAGCGTGCCTTGTTAGCGACGAGCGGGCACGGTGTCCGCCAAAGGCGGACGAGTGAGGAGCAACGAGAGTGCAGATTCCCTCGCTGGGGGAATCAAACGTGCCGCCGAAGAAGATAGTCCGAACATACTATGGGTAAAATAATCTTTATCAGCGGGGGAGCAAGAAGCGGTAAAAGCAAATTTGCTCTGAAATTAGCAAAAGCTTTTGATGGAGATAAGGTAATTTTCTTAGCCACCGGTTTACCCAAAGATAAGGAGATGGCGGAAAGGGTGAAGATTCATCAGAAAAGCCGTCCCCAGGATTGGAAGACAATTGCCGAGGAGAAAAATATTCTTAAAGTGATAATAGGGATTAAAGAATATTTTTGCCATCTTTTGATTATTGACTGTTTAACCCTTTTTGTCTCCAACCTTCTCCTTTCTGATGAGAAAGAGGAAAAAATCTTAAAGGAGGTTAAGGAGATAGTGAAATTATTGCAAAAAGCAAAATACACCACGATTATTGTTTCCAATGAAGTAGGTTCTGGAGTTGTTCCCAATAATGAATTAGCCAGAAAATTCAGGGATTTAGCCGGATTGGCTAATCAGCTCGTGGCAGAAAAAGCGGATGAGGTATATCTGGTGGTGGCTGGAATACCAATAAAATTGAAACCGCAGATGACAGTATAGCTGTCATTGCGAGGGAGGTTCCTCGCTGGTCATTGCGAACGAAGTGAAGCAATCCGACGAAGTCATTGCGAGCGAACAAAGTGAGTGTGGCAATCCCTCACTTCTTGAGATTGCTTCGTCGCTAACACTCCTCGCAATGACTATGTCAGATTGCCACGCCCTTTGGGCTCGCAATGACAATGAGGAGAACCTATGGAAAGGATTGGAGAAGTGGTTAAAAGAATTAAGCCGGTTGATAAGAGACTTATGGAAAGGACCCAGGAGAGATTGGATAGTCTTACCAAGCCTATTGAGAGTCTGGGAAGGTTGGAGGAGTTTGCGAAGAGGATTGCAGGCATCACCAGGAAAAATAATCCTTCACTGGAAAAGAAAGTAATCTTCACCTTTGCTGCTGATCACGGTGTGACAGAGGAGAAAGTGAGCGCCTATCCTGCTGAGGTTACCGGCCAGATGGTTTACAATTTTTTGTCGGGAGGAGCGGGCATCAATGTATTAGCCCGGCACGTCGGAGCAAGGGTGGTAGTGGTAGATATGGGAGTAAAAGAGAAGTTAAAAGTAAAAAGTAAAAAGTTAAAAGTAAAGAAGATAGGTTATGGGACGAGGAACATGGCAAAGGGAGCGGCGATGACTAAAAAAGAGGCACTGAGTTCGATCTTAGCCGGGATAGAGATCTTTGAAGAAGAATTTAAAAAGAATGGTATTGATATCGCCGGAATTGGTGATATGGGTATTGGAAATACTACCGCCGCCAGTGCTATCCTCGCCGCAATTACAAAGGTAAGAGTGAAGGATGTTACCGGCCGGGGGACAGGAATTGATGATCTACAGTTGAGAAATAAGATTGAAGTGATAAAGCAAGCGCTAAGGATAAATAGGCCTAATTCTGCCGATCCGATAGATGTTTTGGCCAAGGTCGGTGGTTACGAAATTGGAGGATTAGCCGGCGTTGTTCTTATCGCTGCTGCCAATGAGGTTCCGGTAGTGATCGATGGTTTTATTTCTACCGCCAGCGCTCTCATTGCCACTCAACTGGCTCCTTTAGTCAGGGACTACCTGTTTGCGTCACATAAATCGGTGGAAATAGGACATAACATTGCTCTAAGGGAAATAGAGCAAAGACCAATCTTTGATCTTAATCTGAGATTAGGGGAAGGAACCGGGGCAGCTTTGGCGATTAATATTATTGAGGCCGGAGTCAAGATTTTAAACCAGATGGCAAGTTTTGAGGAGGCCGAAGTTTCAGAGAAATTATGAAGAGTTTTTTGGCGGCATTACAGTTCTTAACCATTATTCCGATACCCAAAAGGATAAAGATAGAGAAGAAGAATTTAGCAAACTCTGTAATCTTCTTTCCTCTTGTTGGTCTTTTTATTGGTGGGATGTTGCTCTTGGTTAACATCTCTCTGAGGAAATTTATTCCGGCGCTTATTGTTAATCTATTACTAGTAGGGGTTTGGATCGGTATTACGGGTGCTCTCCATCTGGATGGTCTTGCCGATACCGTCGATGGTCTCTCGGGAGGCAAAGATAGAGAGGAAATCCTAAGGATGATGGCCGATAGTTACGTCGGGGCAAAAGGGGCAGTAGCCTTAATCCTTCTTTTAGGAGCAAAATTCCTCTTTCTTTGCCAATTACCCTTTGCTTTTCGCAATTATGCTTTACTTTTTGCTCCTGCAGCAGGTCGATGGGCGATGGTCTTAGCAACAACCTTTTCTTCTTATGCTAAGGAGGAAGGATTAGGAAGGATATTTGTTGAAGGAAATAACAAGAAGGAGGTATTGGTTACTTCTCTGGTAATGATTCTTCTTAGTTTGCTTCTATTTAAATTCTTTTTTTTCTACCTTCTTTTTGGGATTCTATTAGCAACATTTCTTCTTTTAAAAATTTTTAAAAGAAGAATTGGGGGAATTACCGGGGATAATCTGGGAGCAATAAATGAAATTATCGAGGTTATCACGCTTCTGATTATTTGTTCAGTAGTGTAGAAGTTTCCTCCCCCTTGATGGGGGAGGAGATAGGTGGGGGTGTGAATTGATGAAAAATTGGCCTCACGGAGGCAATATCAGAGAAGCGGCAGAGAAATCCAAAATTTCTCCCAAAGATATCCTTGACTTTTCTGCCAATATCAATCCTTTGGGTTTACCCATTAAATTAAAAAAACAGATTAAAGAGAATCTCTCCGAGATTCTTCATTACCCCGATCCTGAATGCAAGTTATTAAAGGAAGAAATATCCCAATACCTTAATCTCGATTACAAAGAGATAATTGTTGAAAATGGCTCCACGCCCTTGATTTATCTCTTCACTCAGGTATTCGCTCCAGAGAGAGCTTTAATTTTTATCCCCACATTTTCCGAATATGAGAAGGCTTTGAGAATCCAGAGAAGCAAAATAAGATTTTTCCCTCTCAAAGAAAAAAATAATTTTTCGTTTGAATTAAGGGAATTTACCAAGTTTATAGATGGAGTGGACACTCTCTTTCTCTGCAATCCCAATAACCCTACGGGAACCATTCTCCCTCACGAAGAACTGATGGAGATAGCGAGATTGACCAGAAAGAGAAATGTTCTTTTTTTTCTTGATGAAGCCTTTATCGACTATCAAGAGAAAGAAAGTCTAAAAAAAGCTGCTGGTAAAAATCTTTTTATCTTAAGGTCATTCACAAAATTCTTTGCCATTCCGGGGCTTCGGCTTGGTTATGGCATCGGAGACAGAGTATTAATTCAGAAATTAAAGAGGACCAGAGCGCCTTGGTCGGTAAACAGTTTAGCTCAAATTGCCGG
>DAOVGU010000167.1 GCA_030672255.1 bacterium | reverse complement strand
ATACGAAAGTGGTAAATAACAAAATTAAAGGCATAAACGAAGGTCTGTTACCCAAAATACTGGACTTAATTTTAAAATATAAAAAACCGGAGAAAATAGTTATCTTTGGTTCAAGGACATCTGACAATTTTGAAGATACTTCTGATATAGACATAGCTATTTTTGGTAAAGACTGGACAGATAAAGATATTAATATAGTAAAATATAATTTAGATGAGTTTATTAAAACTCCTTTAAAATTTGACTTGCTCAATTTTCATAAGATTGGCAAAACAAATCTCAAAGAAAATATTTTAAGAGAAGGGAGAATTATATATGACATTGGAAAGGATTAATGGTCTATATGGCGATTTTAAAAATGCATTAGCAAAATTACAAGAAGCATTAAACGAAGATTTATCAAAAGGAAACATAATAATTGATGGTACAATTCAAAGGTTTGAATTTACATTTGAATTATCATGGAAACTTGCAAAATCTGTACTGAGTTATAATGGCATTGAAGCGGAATCTCCCCGCATGATAATCAAAGAGGGTTTTAAAATTGGGATATTGGAAAATGGCGAAGGATGGATAAATATGCTGGAAGATAGAAATAAAACTTCTCATATTTATGACGAGAAACAAGCTTTAAGTGTATATAAGGAAATTAAAGATGTTCATTTCAAACTTTTAAAGAACTTTGATAATAATATCGCAAAGTTTATTAGTAAAATCGAAAAATAAAAATAAGGAGTGAAAAATGAAAAAAGGGAGAATTAATTTAGGGTTATTAATCGGGTTGATTGTTGTGCTGTTTATTATCATCGGGGCAGGTTGGTATATTTCTGGCGTCAACAGAGTGGTACAAATGGAAGAAACGGTCAAAGGCGCCTGGTCCCAGGTGGAAACGGTCATGCAGCGAAGGGTTGACCTTATTCCTAATCTTGTAAGTACAGTAAAGGGTTATGCTGCTCATGAGAAAGGACTTTTTACTGAGATAACAAGGCTGAGGAGTCAGTGGGCGAAAGCCACAACGAAAAAGGATAAGATTGCTGCCGCAAGAGGATTGGAGGGGACTATCTCCCGGCTACTCTTAGTGGCGGAGAACTACCCGGCTTTAAGGGCAAGTGAGAATTTTCTGGCTTTGCAGTCTCAATTAGAAGGAACAGAGAATAGAATTGCGGTACAAAGAATGAGGTATAATCAAACTGCCCGGGACTTCAATGCTTATATCAGAACAGTCTTTGGTAGTTTCTTTGCCAAAAAGAGAAACCTTTCCGCCCTCCCCTACTTTGAGGCAGAGAAGAAGGCTACAGTGGTTCCAGAGGTAAAGTTTTAGATATTATTCCCCCTCCCAATACTAATTCTCCATCATAGAAAACTATTGATTGACCCGGGGTAACTGCCCATTGGGACTCGGTAAACTTTACGCGGACTTTAGTTTTATTCAAGGGAAAGATGGTAGCATCTGCGAGCGGATGAAGATACCTTACCTTTACCTTCAGAGATTTTTTCAGTTCTTTCAGCGCAATAAAGTTTAACTTTTCGGCAATTAATTCCTGGCAAAAAAGTTCCTCTTTCCCGCCCACAAGAATGCTATTGTTCTCTCTATTAATCGCAGTCACATACAAAGGCTTCTTAGATGATACTCTGAGCCCTTTTCGCTGACCAATAGTATAGAAGATAATTCCCTGATGCTCTCCTAAGATATTTCCATTTTTATCAAAAATTGGACCAGGTTTTATCGGCTGAGAAAAATAGTTCTTTATAAACTTCCCATATTTATTGTCGGGAATAAAGCAGATTTCCTGGCTTTCCTCTTTAGCCACCGGCAGATTCATACTGAGAGCAATTTTTTTTACGTCCCTCTTTTTGTAATTTCCCAGAGGAAAAATGACCTGGCTCAACTGTTCCTGAGTCATTGTGTAAAGAAAATAGGATTGTTCCTTTTTGGCATCTTTCCCTTTTTTAAGAAAATATCTTTTTCTCTTTTTGTTATACTCTACTTTAGCATAATGACCGGTAGCGAGATAGTCGGCATTTAGTTCTTTCGCTGCCTTCAGTAAAGCACCAAACTTGATATACTTATTGCATCTGATGCAGGGATTGGGAGTCTTTCCCTTTCTGTATTCCTGGCAAAAATTGGCAATTATTCTCTTTTCAAAAAGCTCTTTAAGGTCTACTGCATAA
>DAOVGU010000136.1 GCA_030672255.1 bacterium | reverse complement strand
CCTAAATATTTCATACTCATTGCCGAGCATTCGATATGCCAGCCCGGTCTTCCTTTTCCAACCTCCGTTTCCCAGAAAGGCTCCTCTCCCTTTCCTGCCTTCCACAGACAGAAGTCCTTGATGTCCTCCTTCTGATACTCGTCCAGATCACCTCTTTCCCCTTCCTTCATTTGAGAGAGGTCAACTCCGGAAAGCCTTCCGTAATTGGGAAATTTTTTAATCGAAAAGTAAATGGAGCCGTCCTTCTCATAAGCATAATTTTTCTTTAGCAATCTTTTGACCAAACCTACCATCTCCCTGATATGCTCGGTTGCCCTGGGGTAATGATTGGCTCTCTTGATATTAAGTTTATCAATATCCTCAAAGAAGGCTTTCTCATATTTTTTGGTATATTGCGCGAGCGTTATTCCTTTTTCCTTTGCTCCTTTGATCGTCTTATCGTCAACGTCAGTGATATTCATAACATGTCTTACCTTGTACCCTTTATATTCTAAATAACGACGCAATAAGTCCTCAAAGATATAGGCGCGGAAATTACCCAGATGGGCATAATCATAGACCGTTGGTCCACAGGTATAAAGCTTAACTATCCCCTTTTTCAAGGGGATAAACTCTTCCTTTTTCTTAGTTAAGGTATTATAAAACCTCAAAGACATTTTTCTATTTTTAACCACAGATTAACACAGATAACAATCTATTGTCATTCCCGCAGTTAGTTAGCGGGAATCTATAGATTCCTGTTTGCACAGGAATGACAGAATGTGTCTGGATTCCTGCTAAGTTTACCCCTGCGGGTAGTAAGCAGGGGCAGGAATGACACTTTGCGTCCATCTGTGGTTATGATTTTTTACTCCCTGATTTCCCCTGCTTTTCTCAAAGCAAATCGGGTCGCAAAGGGACCGACAAGTTCAAAGATAATTGTGGCGGTAACCACGGTAGTGAAGATAAAGTTTCCCACCTCGGGAAACGAGGCCTTGGCAATGAGGGCAACGCCCAAAGCAACACCAGCCTGAGGGATAAGACCAAAACCAATATATTTTTTTACCGAAGGAATTGTTTTAGAAAGATATGCCCCTAAAGAGGCGCCAGCAACCTTGCCAATAATAACAAAGACAAAGTAGGTAATGGCAATTGCTCCTATCTCTGGGAGAAGGGATATCTCTAAATTTGCTCCGGCAAGGACAAAGAAGAAGAGAAATAAAGGGGTATCGATACTATGCAAGATATCAAAGAATCCATAATTATGTTTTTTGAGGTTAATTAAAACTGCTCCCAGGGCCATATTGGCCAAAAGGACAGAGAGGTCAAGGAGAATGGAAACCCCGGCAGTTAAAAGTATTGCGCTTAAGGTTATAATCAAAAGGTCAGCCCTGGTCTTAACGAAACGACCCAACCAATTGAGAAGAATCCCTATAGCTCCCCCAAGGAGGAAAGCACCGATAATTTGGCTAAAGGTATGTAAAAATACTTTAAGTAAAAGAATATTGGCACCAAGATGCAGAGATAAAGCCCTTGCTATGGCTAAAGAGACGGAAAAGATAATCAGACACCAGGCATCATCAAGCGCAACAACCCCCAAAAGGGTATTGGTAAATGTTCCCCTTGCTTTATACTCCCGGATAACCAGGACAGTGGCGGCAGGAGCAGTAGCAGCCCCAATCGAGCCAAAGAGAAGAGCAAGATAAAGCTGTTGCTTCAAAATAAAAAAGAGAGCCAATGTAACCAAGAGCCAGGCACCGACTGCCTCTAAAATGGAAATCGTAAGAACCGATTTGCCTATTTTTCTGAAATGTTCTCTGGAGAAGTTCTGGCCCAGACCAAAGGCAATAATCGAGAGGACAATGTTGGAGATAAGACCTGAGGAATTAATAATTCCAGGGGAGACAAGATTAAGGAGATGAGGACCGATAATGATACCTAAGAGAAGATAGGCGGTGACGGCGGGAAATTTGAGTTGATGCAATAACTTAGCCGCAAAAAGTCCGACCAAAAGAATGATACCTAAGGAAAAAATTGTATTCATTTAAATTATGAAACCACAGATTAACACAGATATACGCAGATAACAGCTATGCTGTTATTATGTTGTCATTCCCGAAATTAGTAATCGGGAATCCATAGATTCCTGCTTTCGCAGGAATGACAGGAATATTATTATTTGTGTTCATCTGCGTGTATCTGCGGTTGCAATTTTTTAATATATCCCTTTTTCCTTAAAGACCGCTAAAATAATATCAAAAAGGCTGATAATTCCCACTAAATTGTCCTTTTTATCAACTACCGGTAGCCTCTGTGTCTGATGTAATTTCATTAAGCGGCGCGCCTCTTGAACTGTAGCATCCTCCCCGATGGTTAAGAATTTTCTTTCCATAATATCATCAACCAGGCAAAGCATTGCCATCTCAGAAGTAATCTCCAGCTCGAAAATATTTCTCTCCTCCTCCTCTAAAAAAGGAACGCTCTTTAATAGTTCATGGATATGGGAAGGATGGGGTTGAAAAGTTCTTAAGAGATGTTCCAACTCTACAATCCCTACTATTTTTCCATCCTCCACTACCGGGATGGTATGAAAGGTATACTTATGAAAGATGGAAATTAATTCCTTTAAGGTGGTGGACCTTCTTACCGTTACTACCTCCCCTCTCATCACATCTTTAACTAACATTGTTCCCTGCCTCCTCTCCTATGAACTATTGACTATAAACTTTAACCTTTTAATCACCCTTTCCTTTCCTAAAACCTCCATTAGCTCAAACAGTCCCGGACCGATTGTTCTTCCCGTGATCGCCACCCTCAGAGGATGAAAAACATCTTTGGTTTTTAAGTTATTCCTTTTTGTCCAATCACGAATTATCTTTTCTAAATTTTCTTGAGAAAATGGGATAAGTTTTGTTAATTCCTGGCGTAGAGAGGTTAAAATTTCTTTTACCCCAGGTTTTTTCAATATTTCTAAAGCTTTGACATTAAATTTTATTTCTTCGGTTAAAAAATATTCGATTAAATCGGGAACCTCAGAAAGTTTCTTGATGCGTTCTCTCTCCAAAACAATGATTTTTGTTAAATAATTTTTGTCTATTGTAGGGGCGACATTTATGACGCCCGTTGTTTCGGGTTTGATAAATCGAACCCCTACAGGTTCGCCTCGAAGATGCATTAGGTTTTTTTCCTTTAAATAGGGCAAAATAAGTTCCACTAATTCTTCAGGTTCTTTCTTCCTGATATAAAGACCGTTCATCCAGGTCAATTTGGCTGAATCAAAGATGGCGGCTCCCTCTTTACACCTTTCTAATGAAAATTCTTTAACCAGTTCCTCTTTGGTAAAGAGTTCCTGACTCTCCTTTGTCCCCCAGCCTAATAAAGCCAGATAGTTAAATAATGCTTCGGGAAGGATGCCAATTTTTCTGTGTTCCCTTACCGAAGTTGCTCCATGACGCTTGCTTAAGCGGCTACCATCCGGACCCAGGGTCATTGCCATATGCGCAAATTCCGGAATTTTTGCTTTTAAGGCCTCAAAGAGCATAATATGGCGAGGGGTATTGGAAAGGTGGTCCTCGCCTCTGATGACGGTAGTAATCTCCATCAAGATATCATCCACAACCACGGCAAAATTAAAGGCCGGAGTGCCATCGGACTTGATGATGATAAAGTCTCCCATCAATCCTGTATCAAAACTGACCCTTCCTCTGATAAGGTCATTGATTTCAATAATCCTTTCCGGAATCTTGAATCTGATTACCGGTTTTCTTCCTTCTTTTAGGTATCTTTCCTTCTGAGAATCACTAATATTCCGGCAGCGGTTATCATAGCGCGGACTTTCTCCCCGAGCCAGAAGTTCCTTATTTCTCTGTTCCAGCTCCTCTTTAGTGCAATAGCAATGGTAGGCTTTATTTTCCTTTAACAATCTCTTGGCAAACGCATCATAGATTTTTAGCCTTTCTGACTGCCGGTAGGGTCCAAAATCTCCCCCCTTCTCCGGCCCCTCATCCCAGTCTATGCCCAGCCAGTGTAAGTCTTCAATAATCCCTTTTTCAAATTCTTTTTTTGAGCGGAGAACATCCGTATCCTCAATCCTGAGAATAAATTTCCCCCGATGTTTTCTTGCCAAGAGATAATTAAATAGAGCAGTCCGGGCATTCCCAATATGCAGATACCCCGTCGGACTTGGCGCAAACCTTAATCTCATTTTTTATATTCTTTAATTCTACTTTCCGCCAATTTTTATTAAAAATATAAAAATAGGGACAGCGACCATTTATTTTTTATAGGCCTATACTTTTATAGGGATTAGAAAAAAAATCTTGAAGTTTCACTCGTCTTATATCCTTTTCTATTCTATCCTGTTCTGATTCAATAATTGCTGGCTGCAAAATAATTATCTTTTTTGTTTTTTTATACCGCCTCACAAATAAATTTAATGACGCCGGAGTTTTCAGAGGTGAGCCCGATTTCACTTCTATGGCAATTAGTTTTTGTCCAATTTGTACTACATAATCAACCTCATTATCTCTATCTCTCCAATAAAAAAGTTCTCCACCAAGCTCCCGAACCAGAGGATAAAGCTTTGCACCAACTGCATTTTCAACCATTCTTCCCCAAAATGGCTTATTTTTTAATGTAGATTTAAATCCACCTCCCATCGTAGCAGAAATCAAAGCATTATCTAATACCAGTATTTTAGGCATAGAACCTCTTTGCCTAATTTTGCTTCCACTATACTTCTCCAGCGGAGCGAGAAGAAATGCATTTGCTAACAATCTAAGATAGAATGCTATGGTAGTTGTATTTCCCGCATCTTGTAATTGTCCTATCATTTTTTGATAACTCATAATTTCCGCTGGGTGAGCAAGGCAAAGTGCAAAAACCTGTCGTAACAATGCCGGTTTAGTTATTGGCGACATTAAAATAACATCTTTCGACAATACAGTTTCTATCAAGGAATCTCTGATATATCTTGCCCACCGTGGCTCATCTTTACGCAAAGGAATCGCTCCAGGATACCCTCCAAAATAAAGATATTCTTCAAGTTTGAGATTGAAATATTCTTTACATTCAGAAAATGACCAATGATTGTGCCTATGGATTTCAAAACGTCCGGCAAGGCTTTCTGTTAATCCCTTTTGCATCAGAAGTGAGGATGAGCCCAACAATACAACACGCATTGGTGTTCTTAACCTTTTATCCCCATCAAACATCTTTTTTACTGCTTCACTCCAGCGTGGAATTTTTTGAATTTCATCAAGCACCAAAAGTGATTCTCTCTTTCTTTTTTGACACAGCGATCTACATTCCTTCCATTGTGTTACAATCCAATCAACAGTTGGAATGTTGAGTAGATCTGCAGTTTTATAAAGTTTTGGACCAGACCACTTATCATATAATTGTAACACCAGAGTTGTTTTGCCTACCTGTCTTGGCCCGATAATAACTTGAAGCAACTTCGGTTCGCCTTTCAACCCTTTCTGCAATGCATTAAATAAAGATTTTCTAAGATATTCTTTCATTGTATTTCTAAAATAACACTTTTGATATATCCTGTCAACAAATTACTCAATGGATTGAGTAATTTGTAGCTTTCTTTTTATCTCCTCGGGGCTGTTACCCAACTTTCGCTTTGTTATAACAAAGAATATATTGACTATATGGCTTACTCCTCACATCTACAAGAGTCTAATATTAAATTGTTTTAAATTCATCTGACTCAATATTCCTGTGTCCAACCGTCTAAATTTTCAGGCCTATAGATACTTTTTTCTCCATTCTGAGCGTTGGCACTTAATATTTACTAACACTCTTAGGCAATTTCGCCTAATGTATCCCAGATGCAAAATGGAATTTTGCCTTTTATCCGCTGCTATCTGATGTTTTGCTTTTTATTCTCCAACTTCACTTTTTTCCTTTGTATCAATAATTTCGAACTTGATTCCGATTAGTTTTTCTCTGAGTTTCTCGATTATTATATCCACTCTCCTTTCAATGAACATATCAAGTCCATTTTCAGGCATTACATTCCTTCTTGACCATTCAACTGATTCTTCTGGCAATAAGTGGCCTTTCATTATATTTACAAAAGAAGGATTATCATAATCTTTTAAATATTTAACAGGATTTTCGTCACTTATTTCAAGGTTTGTAATTTGAGGTAAATATACAATATTCATCAAACTGTTACTATCTAACTTATTTTCACCTGGGTTATTAGCTATGTAGTTTGTTGGAAATATATGATGCAAATTAGGTTTATCAGCCAATAGATAGTAAACATCTGTTATGACAGATCTATCTGGATGTTTCCAATCTTTTGGTTCTTGGTTTGAATAAAGAGACAAAATTGCTCTAGATAATCTACCTCTTGAGCTATAGGATGAAGTTCTTAATCTGTTTTTATCTATTAGAAATCTATCAAACTGCGTTATGTCACCATTTTTGGCATTATTTAGAAATTCTATATGATTCCAAAGATGAGTTGTATTTCTTAAAAGCTCTTCATTGTGAAAACTATAAAACCAAAAGTATTTTTTGAGAAAATCATAATCTGCATTTGAATTATAAAAAAAGTAAGAAGCTAAAGTCATATAAAAATACCGGAAAGGAATAAGTTCTGGACCTTTCAAATGTAAATGATTTTCGAAAAAGTCAAATAGTTTCAATAACACTTTCTTTTCTTCGGCTTCAGCCCAAACTTCCTTTATGTTTTCAGTTTTTATATTACTCAAATATCTTTCGGTTATATTGAGAATTCCTGAGTCAGGTCTTTTTTGATTTATGAAAATTGATAATATTTGCAAGTAAGTCAGATCGTCAATGTTAGAGAAATTGCCTTGTGTCTTATCCCTGAAGTCATTTATTAAGTCCCTTAGATAGAATCCTTCTACATTTTCGTCTTTAGGTTTAAATGTCTTGGCAACAACTATATCGAATATGTTTAACGGCTTGCCCTCTACATTTACTCTTTCAAATATTTGACAAACCTCATGAAGCTGTATGCCTCTTAACACAATGAATGCAATTTTGTAATTATCCAAAACTTCTTTTATTTTTCTAAGTTGTGCTTTATAGCGATGGTCAAAGTCTGTATATCCCTGCTCAAATAGTTTTTTCTCTAGAGCAGAAAAGTTCTCTTTAACATCTCTGATCTTCATAATTAAACCTTCGTCATATCTCTTTTTCCTACCAATATTCTGCTTCATTTCTCCATTTCTATCATCTATCTCATCCCAGAAAAAAAATCTCTTTTTATAACTTTCGTCATCGGGTTCCTCTTCGCTTTCAATTGTAATGTCAATATAAAGAGTCGGATCGAAATCCCTTTTGCCCTTAATTTCACCACCATAGATAGAAGTTAAAAGTGAATTCGTTCTTTGCTGACCATCAAGAATATATTTATATTCGGTTCTTGCTGAATCATCCGTTATCTCGTGTCCGCTAATGGCACGGTGATTTTGTAACTTTATATCTGTTTCCCAAACCAAAATACTTCCGATAGGGTAGAATTTATAGATACTATCCCAAAGTTTTTTCACATTTTCTTTTTCCCAAACGATGTTTCTTTGAAAAGTAGGTATTTGATAGTTCTTCTTTTTTAAATTCTCCAAGTAGAAATAAATTGAACCATCGTCAGGTTTAATTCTGTCAGCATATGTTATCATTTTCCGTTTATGCTCCTAAATTGGCATATGTGGCTGCAAGAATTGCTAATGTATCAGGCAATGCAGTGGTTTCTCAATCTTGCAACCTTCTAATTTCCTCTTCAATTTCGGAAATTACCTCGGTATTATGTATTTTTTTCTTATTTCCTTCTTTAATTGAAATTATGTAAAAGACTTTACCGCCAAATTTTTTGGAGCACACTTTCTGATTTCTTCTGAGACAGCGCCAACATTACGTTTAAAGTTCAATTGGAAGCGATTCATAGCACTATTTAATATCCGCTCTTTTGCCATTATGTCCGGCTCCTATAAGTTAAAAAGTTAGATTTATATTTGTAATCCCTTGTAACGTCCATATCAGCCAAACCATGTTTAATCAAATGGGCATTTAAAAAAGTTTTGTTCTGTAGATAAAGATAACAAAGCAAGTTGTTCCTCTCGTCATATTTTATATTGTCAAATCTTAAGTATACCTTTTGCCCACGGGTTTTTTCTCTCAAAAATTGAATAGCCTTTCCATTTTTTTCTGGCCTCTCTTCCACTCCCAATAATCTGATTCTCAAGCCATTATTTAAGATTAATATTTCAGAGTTAATTATTTCCTTTACGGTATAATATGTTTCTCTTTCAAAATGAGAATTATCTATCTTTGAGCCAAATCTCAATTTTTTTTGGTCAATTTTTTTATCAAACTTTATCGGGTCTTTAAAGACATAAGGCAATTTTTTAATTCTTTCCTTGAAATCTGGTTCTAATTCCTTTTGTTTAGTTATCTCAAAACTTGCATTTTGAGAAACAGTCGTTTGCTTTAAACCTAATTTTTCCTTTATAACCGGCAAGAAATTTTTGTTTATCTCATACCCAATAGAATTTCTGTTCAAATTTTTTGCGGCTAATGAGGTTGTTCCGCTCCCAAGGAATGGGTCAAGGACAGTATCGCCAACAAAACTGAACATTTTAATCAGCCGTCCTGGTAACTCTTCGGGAAACATCGCCAGATGTTTATCCTGTTTTTCGCCGGGAAAATTCCAGTGTCCGGTGAAATACTGATTCCATTCTTTTTGCGTTAATTTAGATTTTTCCTTAATTTCATAACTCACCTTTGGTTGACTACCGTATTTCTTGAAAATTAAGATGAATTCATAATCAAGTTTAAGGATTCCACTTCTTGGATAGGGAAAGGAACCCATTACTGTTGCTCCACCAGTTGTATGACAAGTAGTTACTTTTTGCCAGATAATTGCTCCCATATAGTCAAAACCTGCACTTTCGCAAAACTTGACCATTTCTGTTCTTATTGGAATTACTTTATACCTTCCATAATAGACAGAACGGGCAAATTGGTCGCCGATGTTGATACATAAACGACAACCCTGATGTAAAGCTCTATGGCATTCTTTCCATACTAAATTCATATTGTTGATATATTCCTCATAACTATCATGAAAGCCTATCTGGTTTGCATTTCCATAATCTTTCAGTTGCCAATAAGGCGGAGAAGTAATAACAAGATGGACCGACTCATCTAAAACCTCCTTCATCCATCTTGAATCGCCGATGATTATTTTGTGTTTTGTTTTCATTATATCGGTAACTCAATGCCTAATGTCCCTTTTAAGAGTTCGGAGGTGGCTTTCTGGGCTTTCTGAATGGCTTCGTTGATGGTGTCCTTGATTTCTCTTTCCAATTTTTCCGGTCTTATGGTAGCGAAAGCATCAGGAGAAATTTTTAAAGAGATAATATCCATCTTGCCATTGACTGTCACCTTAATTTTTTCATCGGCCGAAGTTGCTTCGTAGGTATGGGAGGTAAGTTCCTGCTGAATTTTACCCGCTTCCCGTTTCA
>DAOVGU010000114.1 GCA_030672255.1 bacterium | reverse complement strand
TGGGATGGTAGCTAAGTTCTTTAGCTGCTTTCAATACCTTTTCCTTTGTTTCTTTGCTGATGGGGATGAGGCTATCTTTCTTATTTAGAACTCGGGAGACGGTAGCGGTTGAGACTTTGGCTTTCCTGGCAATATCTATAATAGAGGCCATTGTAATTCCTTTCTGTTAATCGTTTACATTATACCTCAAAAAAATTAAATTGTAAAGTTTCCCAGACTATTTTCTGAAATTCTCATATAAGAATAACACAGAAAGATCTGGCTGTCAATTTTTTTATTTGCCGATAGAGATCTCTTCTCCCAATTTCAATACAATAACCGTATCAATGGAGTCAGGGGCTTTTTTTTGGTAAGTTTCTAATAAAGAGTCGGTCACTTTTTTGAAGAACAGAAACTTTTTTCTTACTTGCCAAAAGACAACCCGACCTTATTTTATCCTTCACTCCGGCAAGGCAAATCTCTTTCTCTGACCAGCGGAAGACATGGAGATAAACTATACTATTTTTTGCGGCCGATTTTTCTTCATCTCCTTTAAATTACGACACCACACTCTCTACTGTCTTCAGTAGTAATATGCGTAATCAGTCTTTCAAGTTAAGCTTGTAGTAAATTAGCCATTTTTTCTCCATTTACCTTTTGCCAACATCCGTCGCTACTATTCCTACCAGAAATAATATCACATAAAACAAAGATAAGAAAATGAGGGGGAACAAATAATATGGAGTTTTTTATACAATCATATAAAAAACTCTTGACAAATTTATACCATAGGATATAATTATCTATATGAAAAGAATCCAATCTACATATTTGTTTGATTCTGAAGTCAATGCGGGAAAGATGATATTTCTGTTCGGTCCCAGGCAGGTTGGGAAGACAACGCTGGTTAAAAATAGACTAAGCGAAATCAAAAACGAGGAACTCTATTTTAACTGGGATGACCCATATGTAAGAAGAGAATACACAAAAAACCCTCATTTTCTAAAAACTTATTTGAGCAGAACTAAGAATAAGTTCCCCTTGATATCTTTTGATGAAATACATAAGCATAAAAACTGGAAGAATATATTAAAGGGGCTCTATGATCTACATGGAAAAGAAGCGCAGTTTATTATTACCGGAAGTGCCCGGCTTGACTATTTTAGGCAATCAGGCGACAGCCTGATAGGCCGATATTTTTCCTACCGGCTTCTTCCCCTCGGCTTGAGCGAGGCTGCGGCGAATTTTAATTTTGTATTGAATGAGGACATCATCTTAGCCCAGCCGGACAAACATAATTTTCTTCGTAGTGTTTATAAAATGACGGAGAAGGTATTTAAAGAACCTTTTGAAAAATTAATGACCTACGGAGGTTTTCCTGAACCGTTTCTCAAAGCCAAAAGAAACTTCTCCAATAAATGGAAAAGGGATTATAAATCACTTTTGATAAATGAAGATTTGAGAGATTTAACGCGTATTCGTGATATAAAAGGCATTGAACAACTTTTACTGTTACTGCCGGAAAGAATAGCTTCGCCGCTCAGTGTCAATTCTCTTAAAGACGATTTGCAGGTGAATCATAAAACAGTCGTAAACTGGCTGGAGGCATTAAAGAAAATTTATCTGGTTTTCTCAATTATGCCCTGGTCAAAAAGCATTTCAAAGGCCATAAAAAGAGAAAATAAATTCTATTTTTACGATTGGACTATGATAGATGATGAAGGTGCCAGATTTGAGAATTTGGTAGCAGTATCCCTGTTACGTCTGGTAAACCGGTGGAATGAATTGGGACTGGGAAATTTTGAGCTCGGCTACATTAGGAATCAGCAAGGACAGGAAGTGGATTTTGTGCTCATAAAAGACCGCAAGCCCCTGGCTTTGTTTGAAGCAAAAAAAAGCGAGACGAATATTTCAAAATCAGGGGTATACTTCAGTAAAATGTTAAATGTCCCTTATTATCAATTGGTATCCGATCAGGATATTGTTGAAGGATATCCTGAAAACAGGTATATTCTTTCTTCCTGGCGGTTTCTCGGTTTATTGGGCTGATATGTGCAGGTCACTGATTTGTGGCAACTTCAATACGATAACTGTATCAAACTGTATCAATGGGGTCAAAACTATTTTTTCTTCTTCAAAATTGTCCGGAAACTCTTTTTCTCAATACCTGCTTGTTGGAGCATCTTATAGAACAGCCATTTGGGAATTGTTCTTCTATGACGATGACTTACTCTCACTCTGAGAATGTCCCCGTTCTCTAATATTTTACGCCAGGTCTCATGTTTGTGGGAACGGATTTTTTGGAAGTTTAAGTGGGCGAGAACCTTGCGAAACTGGTCAAAGTTGTAAGCGGCCATATCTCACTTCAATAAGATTCATCAATTCCCAGTCGTTTTTGCAGGAATCAATATCCCTGATGTAGGGAAGATGGTGGGCTCTATTTGGACTTTTGCTATAAAGAGAAATGTTTTCTGAGTATTCCCGAGCATAATCTCTTATTGCTTCAATTATGTCTTGAACTGTCTCTGACAGGGTATCCAACTCAGCCACTAAATCTAACTCCGGACAGAAAGCACAATATCTTTTGCCATCCTTAGCGATGAGAATAGTCAATTTCTTTTCTGAGACAGTTATTAAGGGAACCCTTTCCTTTTCTAAAAGAATATTGTTTAGTTTCATTTCAACTTTATTTTACCTTAGAGAAATTTTAATGTCAATTTTGTGCAGGTTAGTAGTTCATCTCAGTTTTAGCACAATAACCGTATCAATGTCATCCGGGGCTTTTTTGGGTAACTTTCTAATAAAAAGCCGGTCATTTTTCTGGGAAACGGAGACTTTTTTATCACTCGCCAAAAGACAACCCGACCTTATTTTATCCTTCACTCCGGCAAGGCAGATTTCTTTCCCTGACCAGCGGAAGACATGGAGATAAACTATACTATTTTTTGCGGTGGTTAAACCAACCATTCCTCCGCCAAAAGGGGCTTTCCCACAGCCATAAATGGAGTTCTTGTTTATCTTCATCCATTCCCCAATTTCCTTTAATCTCTTTACTGAAGGGGCAGGTATAGTACCATCCGGTTTAGGCCCAACATTAAGAAGAAAGTTACCACTTCCGGAAACACATCTAACCAGATTCATAATCAGTTGCCGGGTTGACTTCCAGTTCTTATCCCCGTTTGAATAGCCCCAGTTATCATTCATCGTCATACAGGATTCCCAGGGAAGAGAAGGATCGGAACTTTCAGGAAATGCAGTAGGGACATATTGCTCTGGTGTTCCAAAATGTCCAAGATGCCCCCGTGATTCGGTTCCCAGTCTATCATTAATTAAAACTTGCGGTTGGAGTTTATGAATCATCTTGACAACTTTATCCGATTGCCACTGCTTAACTGAATGGTCCCATTCACCATCAAACCAGAGGACATCAATCTTGCCATAATTGGTGCAGAGTTCTTTTACCTGGGTGTGGAAATATTTGATAAATTTATTTGAGACTAGTGTTCCTTTTTTCATACTGTTTTGATAATCAGGATGAGACCAATCCATCAGGGAATAATAAAAACCAATCTATTCTTTCACTCTTTTTCATGGAATATTTCCTCTCAATAATCAGATAAAATATTTCTTTATCACTTCAATACTACTGATAGCATCGCCAGTGCTCTGGGCCTTTTCTAATTCATCTTTCTTGGCATAAATTTGCAAAGCTTTCTTCATCACATTGGCAAAGAGCTCTCGAGATAAAGACATCGCTTTTACCGGTTCAAGCCGATAGGTAAACTGGTCTTCTCCAAACCAGCCAGAATATCCGGTATCAATAGCCGCATAGCAAAAATCGGCTAATCTCCAGTTATCGCCGGTGCCGGCAATTCTATCCTCATCATTAGAATGAGGCTTAGCATTGTTAAGATGAAAGTTGACTACCGGCACATCAAATTCCTGCACCGCATAAAGGGTAAAGGCGGGCTCCACCGCATACATCTGCTCATGGCCGTAGTCTATGCAAACCCCCATATTGTTCCCACCGCACTCTTCATTGACTTTTTTGGCAACTAAAGCCGCACAATGAGTGGTAGGAATAACGATGTTTCCTTCCCTTGGTTCATGTAATTTTGCTTCAATGCCAAACCTTAAACCAAATTCTTTCGTTTTCTTATTGATGGCAATGCAGCCTTCAATAAATCGCTCTAAAATTTTTCCATAATTAACCTGGAAATTGTAGTCCCAGCCATCCGAACCTGGCCAGAGTGCTACCGAGGAACAGCCAATTTCTTTGGCAATCTCTACTCCCTGCAATGCCACTGAGAGAGCATCTTTGCGAATACCCTCATTGCTGTTGGTAATTCCCCCTAATTTCCACTTAGGATGGGTGAAGAGATTGGTGTTCATATTGGTGGGGACAAGTTTGTATTGAGCAAGAGCATCCTTCACCTCAGATATCTTACTTGAATTTTTCTTAAAGTCTTCATCAATGAAAAGCGCTTCATGAAACTCAATCCCCTCAATACCTGCTTTTGCCACTCTTTCAATCTGAGCAATAATTCCTGAATTAAGACTAGGATTATATCCTGTAGTGGCAAAACGGTCTAAAAAATCTCCGGCGCACCAGTGACCAGCCGCAAAATGAATCTCAAAATCGGCAAAAAATTGATTGA
>DAOVGU010000028.1 GCA_030672255.1 bacterium | reverse complement strand
TAGCCCGAAACATTAGATTCCTGTTTCCACAGGAATGACAAAATGTGTTGTAGTAGCAAAGCTTGCTTTGCTTATGTAGTGGCAGAGTGGACTCTGCTTTATTGTCATTCCCGCAGTTAGTTAGCGGGAATCTAATTTATTCCCAGGGATAGAGTATTGGTTTCAAACCGGTGATGGTAAAAAACTCTTCCGGCTGATCATTAAAGGTGAAATGTCTGGGATTAGTAAAACCTTTGAGGGATATTCTCTTCTCTCCTAACCGGCGGGCAATAGTTTCCATTGCCTTACTGGAACAGCCTGAAGTGCCAATAGTCTTGGCACTACGGTAATGATTCTGGTCAATATCAGCGCCATCCACTAATTCATGTGTTCCACCGAAACAGGCTCCTACAGCATATCCTTGCCGTGTATAAAGTTTTAGCATTAACCTCTGGGCATCAGGATTAGGACAGGCGGCAATGACATCATCAAAGAGATAGCCATCAGTTTCGTCTTTAAGGCGGGTAACAATTTTTTCTTCCTCCTTTAATTTTTCCATCAGCGGTCTTTTACTATAGTCATCTATTAAGATTACTTTAATCCAATCTCCTAATATTCTCTTCGCCAATTCTTTCTTCCTTTTGGAACGCACTAAGATAAAGACCTTCTTTGCACCCTCGAGGTGGCAGAGGAGGGCATAAATCATACTTACGGTTCCCGAGCCTATTACGCAGACATTCCCCTCCTTCCGTATGCTTGCACGATAAATATGCCTTCCATCTTTGTCTACGCCAACTGGATGCGGGGTGGAAAAGATAGATTCTAAAGCACAGGCCGCTGGTTCTATCAATGATGCTTCCTCATCGGTAACCCCTTTTGGAATCTTGATTAAGGAGCCGGAGAGGATGAGCTCCTTAGAAATTTTCATATATTGAGAATAGCCAGCCGGAAGAATAAAACTTAAAATAGTTATGGGATTACTGAGCAACATCAAACCGTCTCTATACCTGGCAATACGGGATTGAACCGTTATTCGCTCGCCGAGCTTGAGATCGAAATTTATCTTCTTTCCTTCTTTATATCCTATTCCATCTCTTAAATTCTTTACTTCTGGACCTATTTCGATAATCTCTGCGGATAACTCATGGCCTAAAATAGACGGAGGTTTTACCTTGGGATGACCTTTGTAGAATATTGTTTTATCTGTTCCGCAACGAGCCGAGGCTAATACCTTTACGATGATATCTTCAGGTCCACAATGAATACTGATTTCTTTGCATTGCACCTTTCCCGGTCCATAATAAACAAATGTTTTTGAGCGATAATTACTCATTTTAATTTCGCGTACCCCAATATCTTCAGATAGTTCTTTATTAGTTTCACTACGGCTGGCATCCAGATCTTGTATCTGCGGTGACTTTCGGTAAGAAGTTGCAAAGGCGGCTTTTCGGAAAGTAACTCCTTGGCATGTTCAGCTGTATCTTTGGCTAATGCTTGACCGCCTATTTCCTCAAGCCTCGTCCAGATATTCACTTTTACTACCCCATCGGTAGCTAAATCTTTAAGTTCATTATCGCTAAGACTTGAAGTTCCATGCAACACTAAAATTTTTCCTACTCTTTTGCTTATCTCCCTGGCTCTCTGGCTATTATATTTCCGCTTAGCAATGGTCGCACGGTGCTCGGTGCCAAGATTGCACACGATTAGGTCTACCCCGGTCTCTTTTACATACCATTCGGCATCTTCTGCTCTTGTTAATTCGGGATTAACCGTTTCGTCAGATTCTGAAATCTCATCCACTGCTCCCTCAATAACAAGTTTATCTCTAAATTGGTGCACAAAGGCAGTGGTAAGTTTAGCATTCTCGGCTAAAGGCAGATAGGAGCAATCATACATCACCCCGGAGAGAAATCCTATGCCGTCTTCTATAATCTTTCTATCTTCAATTGGATGAGCGTGGTCAAGGTGAACCATAACCTTTAATTTATCGTAAGGGCTTCCCTTTCTGGTTAATCTTAAGATATCATTTTTAATTGCCAAATAACCCTCTTCAATATTCTTTAGAGAAGTGTAGAGGAATAGCTGCTGTCGCGCGTGATAATGACCGGTAAAAGCGATGATGATCGGTACATTCCTAAGGTGATATTCTTCACCAAATTCATCAGTTGCCTGCAAGATTGCCTCAATAGTCTGGATGTTTTCTGCGCAGAAGGTTGGTAGAGAAAGGTTGTGTAAAGCAGCATTTTGATAAATAGCTCTGGATTCTTTTACATCGGTAACCAAAGGCATAAAATCCTCTTTTTAAATTAAGGCAAGAGCCTTCTGGCGACTCGCCTTCCCCAGACTTCATATTCCCGGAAACCTTCGGCATATTTTGCCTTACAGTCAAGCCCACGAAATTTAGCTACGGTTTCTATCGTCTCTAACATATCTATCTGATCATGCTCTTTCAGCCATTTTAACTGACTTTGATGACAACCTAACATCCGCTTCTTTATTTTAAAGGTTTCGCTAATATCTACATAAAATGTGGGCAGGAAATTAACTCCACAGACATTATCCATAAAATATATCGGTGGAATCAGATGATGGCTCTTGTGTTTAGTCTTAAAGAGGGGAGCCGCCGCCAAGAAACTTGCTCCGCAGACAATCTGGCAAGTGGTAGTGTGGTCGGAGAAGTAATCGGTAGGTGAGTGAGTGATAATTAAGTCTGGATGGGTAGAGCGAATCAAATCAATTGCTGTTTTTCTCGTTTTAAGATTGGAAAAGAGCTCCCCATCCGGGATGTTAAGTCCGATACTTTTAGCACCAATGAGCGAGGCTGCTTTCTTTGCCTCTCTCTTTCTGAGCCTGACTAAAGTTTTAGAAGGAATGTGGAAATGTCCCTTATCTCCGTTGAGGAGATGGGACATTATTACCTGATGACCAAGTTTGTCATACTTGGCTAATGTGCCTCCGGCCAGTATCTCCAAATCATCCGGGTGAGCCCCTATCCCTAAAATTATCATTTTAAAGTATCGCAGGCTAAAGACCTGCGACTACCAACTATTGACGCAAGCTAAAGACCTGCGACTACCAACTATTGACGCAGGCTAAAGACCTGCGACTACCAGGTAGCCGCAACCTTCAGGTTGCGTAAAAAGGAGATTCCTATGCAGTTAAATTAACTGTTGCCCTCCAGTAACATTAATGCTCTGGCCAGTTATATAACTCGATTCCTCCGAAGCTAAAAATAGAGCAACATTAGCTATTTCCTCTAACCTGGGAAATCTACCGAATGGGATTTTGCTCATTAAAAAGTCTTTTACCTTCTTGGGAGGGAGGCCATACTTCTGCGCATATTGGTTTAACTGTCTTTTCCACATCGAAGTAAAAACTACATTTGGACAAAGAGCATTTACGTTAATTCCATACGGGGCAAATTCCAAAGCAAGGCTCTGGGTCAAACCGATTATTCCAAACTTGGAAGCACAATAGGCAGCATACCAACTATTTCCCTTTTTGCCCGATTGGGAACTCAGATTAATAATTTTACCACTTTTTTGCTTTAGCATATAGGGGATAACCGCTTTTTGTTTGCTAACATCGGTTTTGATGGCTAAAGATTTACTCCCTAAAGCAATAATCTCCTCCGATACTTTTTTAGCATTCTTAGGGTTAATATCGGCAATTATTATCTTTGCCCCTTCTTTAGCGAAAGAGAGGGCAATCGCTCTCCCAATCCCCTCTCCAGCTCCAGTAATTAAGGCTATCTTATCCTTTAATCTCATATTAGCATCTTCATCCCCCTGCTTTCTTGCGAAAGCAAGGATGGGGGACTCGCAATGACAGCAACGCTGTTCATCTATATACCCCATACCTTCTGAATGCCTCCAGCATCCAGCAAACCCTTTCTTTACTCACGCCGATAGCAATATTTTTATAATGACCAGGACTTCTTTTTTCTGAAAGGCTCATGAAATTTTGCCTTAAGTTTGCCTTCCTTTTCGAGGTGAATCATACATTCCCTGATACAACCCTTCCCTCCTCCAATCGCAGGCCAGTGCCCGAGTCCAGAAAGAGTCCTTTCTGTAACTGGCATTATCTTTTTTAACTCTGGTCTCCCATCGCCAGATCTACACTCACCAGTGGGTTGAAACACTGTATCCTGTGGGAAAAAGGGAGAAAATTCCTTTACCCCTCCAGCGTAAGCAACTGAACATTTTAAGGTATCCAATTTCCCCCATTCACATTCCTTTCCACCAATATTTACCTTTACTGTCTCGGTAGCACTTATTGCTTTTCCCGGACAATTCTTGACACAGAGCATACAGCGGTCACAGAGCTTGCCAGAAAATAATGGGTCAGGTTCTAAGGGAGCATCGGTAAGTAAGGCAATAACTCTCTGGCGCGGACCGAATTCAGGAGTAAGAAGTAGTTTACTGTAACCTATCTCACCTAACCCGGCAGCCACCGCTGCCAGACGGAAATGAATAAATACATCAGGAGCAGGTTTCTCGGGAGAAACAGGGATAGTTTCGGTCTTTCCCTTTTCTCCGGTAACCTCACTTACTGCAGAGAGGGCATCGCTCATCGGCATTGGCACCGCTTCATAACCATTATCTTCTAAAAATAATGTGACTTTCCGTAATGTGGTTGGCATGATAAATTTATTTAAATTTGCATAACCAACAGTTGTATAAGAGATAAAGTATGTTCCTTCCTCTATTCCTCTAAAACATCCTCTGGGAATTCTAAAACCCATCACAATCATTGCTTTTGCTTCCGGGAAGATGTACCTGGGATCCATCTGTTTTGGTGCTTCTGCAAACCTGTCCATCGAAGCTATACCAACTAAATCTGCGCCAGATTTCTTGGCAAATGTCTTTACATCCTTTGCCTTTAGCATATATCCCCTTTCATTTTAGCACTTCATTTTATTTGGGCTGCATACCTCTATACACTTCTCTACAATGCACATACAAGCCTTTTGTAATGGGTCAATCCGCTTGAGAGCTTCGCACAGGTTATCAGGAGTAATCTCTTCAGGTGGCATGATGTTGGTCTGAGAACCGATATATTTTGGACCAGTATCTCCTATAAGGCCATACCTTTTTGCCCAATCGCAACGTAACCTTTCGCAAGCACCATATTCAAAAACTTTGTTCCCAATCTTCAAACTGATTTTTTTGTCTTTACTCAGGGCACTGACTGGACAGGCGCCCACACATTTGAAACATCTTTTACATAAGGAAGGTCCTTGATAAATGGGGTCCGGATTTAATGAGGCATTAGTAATTATAGAAACAAAGCGTTGTCTTACTCCATACTCTGGTGTGAGGACAAGGCCTGACCATCCTAATTCACCCAGCCCAGCCGCTATTGCAGCATAACGATTGGCTGTTGCAGCAGGGTATAATCCGGCTCCTCTCCAGGGCATACCATAGTATGACCTCCCGCTTGCGCAGGAACCTGTGACTAAACCTGCCAATCCAGTGAGGTCATAACTAAATACTGATTCATAACCATTATCTCTTAATAACTTTATTACGTCTAAGGCAATATCATCAAGTTGAGATATTGTTTCTGATTGAGCAAAACCATAGGGACCCACCGCTTCTGCTGGAGGTTTACCCGCTGTCTCCAAAGCAGCATCAAAATAATGCATTCCCAAAACAATAACTGATTTAGCATCAGAAAGATAATTGAATGGGGTCTTGACCTTTAGTTTTTTGGGGATGACTTTAGGAACAAAAGGGCCTTTTGACATTCTTCCTACGTCTTGCACTATGAAATAATCATCCCTTTCCTCTCGTATAGCAATTTCTTCTAATTGTCGGTCAATTTCCTGAAACCGCTCCACCGGCGCTATTCCAATTAAATCTGCTCCTCTCTGAATAGCTAAAGCCTTAATTTGTGCAGTGAATCTCTTGCAACTCTTTTTTGCTGTTGTTTCTACTTCTTTTTCCTTAAAAACAGTTGCTTTTTTCCGGACATCAGCAAAGAGAGGAGCACTGGTAATAATCAAACCCATTCTTTGGTCCTTATTATTCCCTGAAAGGACTTTTAATTTGTCACCCAATATTTCCAAGTATTTTACACAGCAGAGTACTGAATAACCAAGACTCTCCAAATATTTTGTAACACCAAATCCAATAAACGCCAATCTCTGTTGGGCAATGTCGGAGGCAAGATAATTTTCCTGCATTCCTTCCTTAATCTCCTCCATGCGTGGATACTCACTACGGGCATAATCTCTTTTTTCTATTTTTTTCTCCTCTCCTCCTTTAACATTTTCTACTCCCAGAATAATGGCCGAGTGAGCATCAGGTAAATAATTTTTAAGGTTTACGCCTAAATCTCTGAAATCATCCAAGGAAACTATCTTTACTAAATCTACTCCTTTCTGAATAGCTATTCGTTTTACCTCTCCGGTCACGACCCGATTATCATTAGGAAACTCATTTAAAGCAGTGAATTGCTTCTTTTTATGATAGGGTTTACCATTCTCAGAAGTTTTATCCCGTAAGTGAGGAGGAAGACAATACATCTGACAGCGCCCCTGTAGCCATCCTTTAACATCATATTTTTTAAGAGCCTCTATAACAGTTTTTTCATTTATTTTTTCAGGTATGGGAATTGACTCCAAATCAATAGAGAAGTGTTCTCCCCATGCACAACGCCATTTGTTGATTTTGACATAGGTATATTTTTTTCCTCCTATTTTTACTACACATTCCCCATTAGTTTCTTTAGTAAGGGCCCTAGTACCGCTTCTGTTACATGCACGAACGCATACCATACACCTATCGCAGAGTGGTGGTCCATCATACATTGGATTCGGTTCTAATGGAGCATTAGTAATTATTGAACTCAACCTTATCCTGGGACCAAATTCAGGGGTAATAAGCAAACCGCTATATCCAATTTCACCCAATCCTGCCGCTGCTCCCGCATGAATATGGGAGATATCGGGTAAAAAAGAATTACCATTATCAATATTTTTATATGGTCTATATCTCCAAAGAGACGTGTTTACTATTGGTAAGGCATTGAAACCCTTTTTCTCAATGAATTTTCCGATGCGAAAAGCAATATGGTCTAATTGAACCCAAGCAGGTATCTTACCAATACCTGCCTCCTGCGGATTATCTATTCCTACTAATTCCACACCGGCATCAGTGAGATTAACAGCAATAACAATTACCGACTTTGCCTCTGGCCAAATCCCTTGTGGACTTAATTCAATCGGCGCATTTTTCCAGCGTTCTACCGGCGCTATTCCCACTAAATCCGCTCCCTCATCAATGGAAAAAGCCTTAATCACCTCTGTTAATCTACTAATCTTCATTTTTTCTCTTATTTGTAATTTCCATACCTTCTGAATGCTTCCAGCATCCAGCAGACCCTTTCTTTACTCACACCGATAGCGATATGGTCTTCCTGGGTTGCTCCGTAGTCGGTCCCAATAAAGCCACCTTCCGGTGTCCCCCATTTTTCAATAAGCATTTTTGCCTCATTTTCTATCTCTCTTTTTGAAGCAAACGGCAGGGTTTTCTGGAGATCCACTGTGCAATTAAAGGCAATTCTTCCCGAATATCTTCTTGATATTTCCTCTATTCCCAAGACATGAGGAGATTGAATATTTACGACATCCAAACCAATAGCGATAAACTCCTCAATAACCTCATTTATCCTTCCATCCGAATGTAGCCAGACATCCATACCAAGAGAATGGACTTTGGAAATTATCTCCTTGTATCTTGGCTTAAAGAACTCTCTAAAGGTTTTGATACTAACCCATAAGCTGTTTTCTGTTCCCCAGTCATCGCCAAAATAAAACCCATCAATTTTTCCCTTGTATTTTTGAATATTCTGCAAAATTTCCATAATGTAGTCGCTTATCCTCTCCAGAAGTTTATGAATCTGCTCTGGCTTTTCATAAAAGGCGATGAAAAGATTTTCTATACCACAAAGTTCCCAAGCTTTTTCAAAGAAATTGAGCCAACCCAAGAGCCGGTATTTCTCGCCGGCTCTTTCAATCTCTTTTTCCAGATCCTCATATCTGAAAGGCTCAGATGGATTGGGAAACTTGTGAGTTTCTACTTCATTCAGATTCTTGATCGGGACATCAATTACATAGCCCATGTTAACTATTCCGGTTTTTGAATCTGGTTTTCTCCAAACGGTTCCCCATTGATCCTTGCCTTCAATTTTAGGTCTGTTCTTCAATTTAAAATAGTGAATATCAGAGACTCCCAGCCAAGGAAAAAAGAGGGGGACCCTTTCAGGTCTATTAAATTTTATGGCGCGTTTAACAATTTCTCGACTATTCATCTTAAAGATTTAACTCTTATTACGCCACTTTAACCCTTCCTCAAGCATTAAGAAATAATTTTCCACCGGGACATAATTGGCTATTGTATTTCCCGAACCTAAAAGATAGCCACCACTTGGAGCGCATTCCTTAATAATTCCCTGAATATACCTTCGCAGTTTTTCTCCCGGTAAGGAAGCTAACTTATTCATATCCACCCCTCCCAAAATGGCAATTCTTTCCCCATACCTTTTCTTGAAGTCGGCTACGGGTATGATCGTATCCTCAAATGAATGTTTTCCATCTATCTTTACCTTCTCGATCAAATCCTCCATAATGCTCTCAAGATTTCCACAGGAATGGAGGATATACACTAAATTATTTTGATGGGCAATCTCTGCCGCCTTTTTATGGTAAGGTAAGATATACTTACGCAGGAGGGCGGGAGAGATCAGGGTTCCGGTCTTATGGCCCATATCATCTCCCTGAAAAAAGCCTGCCAATTTATCCAAACCAATCACTGATTTATAGGAACGCAGAAGTATTTTTCCTATTCTTTCGAAGATTGCCTCTACTAATTTTGGGTCATCGTAAAGAAGATAACACAGGGTCTGATATCCTACCAATATATTTATACCATATTCTAAAATCCCTCCCCCTAATGGGCAGGCTAAAATCCCCATCCCTTCAGGGAGATTCTGAGAAACAAACTTATAGAACCAGAAGGAGGATTCCTTTACCTCTGGCCAGGGGTACCTTTCAAAATCTTCCCAGGAAGAGATCAAACCTTTGTTGACTGTCCATTCCCGTTGAGCTCGAGAAAGCGAAGCGGTATCCTTACCTTTACGCATTAAGGTGGGAAATTCTATAGCTTTCCCCACTTTCACGTAATCATAGCCCATCTTGTAGTAGAAATGAATAATATTTTTCCAGTATAATTTTTGCGATTCTATATCTTTGCCACGTTCGACCCATCTTCTGCCAAAATATCTTTCCGTAATAAATCTCATTACATCCTGGTTTACTCCCAGTTCGGCAAAGGGAAGATAGCCAATCTTCTCTCGCCGAATTACCCTCTTAAACTTTTCTATATCCGGGGAGGGTTTTTGCCAATACCTTTTTAAAAGATTAATTTCTGGGGTCATCCTAATTAAGAAATAATCTTTTCGCTGTTTTTAAAAAACACCTTTTCTTTCTCCTCTTTTTGTAATCTTAATTTATCAATTAGATATTTTAGAAATCTGTAGTCTCTTGGCCATCCTTTCAATTTCTCTTCTTTGGTGGTTTGGAATCCCTTTAGGGAAGGGTAATTCTTTGGAATAGGCAATTTCCTTGACCATTTTATAAGCTAAATCTGTTGCTTTAGCAATCACAGAAAAAGAGATATTCTCTAAATTATCCTGTTTGCTGTGGACATTCCACGGGCCAATTAAAGAGTTATGTCTGTTAAACCAGATAGCGGGAATCCCAACTAAATTAAAGGAGAAATGGTCACTCCACCAGGGGCAGATTCCTTGTGGGATAACAGTAGAGAAATTGTTCTCTTTGGCTATCCTTTTGACGAATCTTCGTAGAACTACAGAGCCAGTAGTGTAAATTGAGTTTATACCTATTACGGAGCCAATAGTATCGGCATTGATAGCCAAAATAATATCCTTTATGTTCTTCGGGTTTCTGATATGATAATCTGCTCCAGCAGAACGTTTTTCTTCTACTCCAAAGGTGATAAAACGGATAGTCCTATAAGGTTTATCCTTGCTAAATAGTCTGGCCAACTCAAGAACAAAGGCGGTGCCACACCCATTATCATCTGCTCCTACACCCAATGAAAGAACAGTATCGTGATGGCTGCAGATAACCACGGTCTCCTTGCTTTTCCCTTTAATTTCCCCGATCACATTGGAGGAAGAGGAGACGAATCTCCTTGCTTTTACCTTGATTTTAGCCTTTTTTGCTCCTTCCTTTATTAAGGAATAACCTTCAAAATAGGGAATACAGACTATGGGAATCTTAACATACTTATCCCACTCTGAGGATAGTCCCAAACTAAGCGGCCAGGAGAAGGGGAATTCAGGGTTAATAAGAAAAATAGCCGCCAAACCTGAATTATTCAGTTTTATCAGTTTTTTTGGACTGCCATTATCACCAAGGCTTCCCAAGATAATGCCTATCTTTCCTTTAAGGTCAATCCCTTTAAGGTCTTCCTCTTTGGCTCTCTCTAAGTACACTAAAGGAGCTTCAATCCCTTTAGAGGGAGTGGAGGTAGAGTAGACTACCGGGAAGGGATGGAGTTTATAGGATTTATTCTTTGAAAAGGCGGTTGCTTCGGAGAAAGAATAATTCCAGTTGGGAAAGTTAAATTTCTCCTGACGCGTATCTAAACCAAAACTCTTAAATTTCTTTTCAATAAAATCCGTAGCCTTCTTTTCATTCTCTGAGCCTGAATACCTGTTGCCAATATTTTTACAGAGATATTCAAGATAAGAACCTATCTTTTTTTCATCTGCTTCCATTATTATCCTCCTATTTAAAAATTTGAATCTTTTCTCTAAGTTTGACATATGTTCCGTAATCAATGTATGTTTTCTTCCTTAACATTTCTTTTACAGAGAGATTTATTCCTTTTACCTTTTTTATTCTTTCCGTAGTCTTGAAAATAAATCCGTCACTTCCTGAGCCCGAACCATAAGAAACTACGAGGATCCTCTGGTCTGGCTCAGCTACATCGAGGGTAGATGCAAGTCCAATGGGTGAAGCACCTGAGTAGGTATTGCCCAACTCTGGGACCACCCACCCCGGCTCAATCTGCTCTTTCCTAAACCCCAAGATTTTACCTGCCTTCAAAGCGAACTTCCCATTAGGCTGATGAAAAACAACATAATCAAAATCGTTTGGCTTCAAGTCGCTCTTCTCCATAATACCTCTGGCAGCTGAGATAACATGTTTGAAATAGGCCGGTTCTCCAGTAAAGCGACCAGCATGAGACGGATAGAAAGCACCTTCTCTTCGCCAGAAGTCCAATGTATCCGTTGTATAGGAATAGGTCTCTTCTATAATCGCAAGAGGCTCTTCTTTGCCGATGAGGAAAGCGGCTCCACCAGCGGCAGCAGTATATTCTAAAGCATCACCAGGAGCACCCTGGGAGGTATCCGCCCCTATCCCCAGACCGTATCTTATGAGCTCGGATTTGACCAGACTATAACAAACAAAGATACTTTCTGTACCAGCCTTACAGGCAAACTCATAGTCAGCGGTATGAATATCAGGCGTAGAGCCAATAGCTTCTGCTACCGTAGCACTGGAAGGTTTGACCGCATAGGGCTTTGACTCGGAGCCGATATAGACCGCTCCAATTTCAGCAGGGTCTATTCCCGCCATCTTAATAGCTCTTTTGGCTGCTTCCACAGAGATGGTGGCCATATCTTGATCAAGTGAGGGGACAGACTTTTCTCTTATTAAGAGTCCTTTTTTTATAGATTCTGCATCCTGCCCCCATACCTTAGCAATCTCCTCTACCTTTATTCTGTATCGGGGGATATAAGCACCATAACCGATAATACCAACCATTTTACCTACCATCTTCCAAGATATCCATAATATTGCTTGAGTCCCCTT
>DAOVGU010000243.1 GCA_030672255.1 bacterium | reverse complement strand
ATTTTCACCAGTCTCTGTAGCGGAAATGGCTCTGACCTTTTTACATACGGTAACCTTCCCGGGCGTTTTGCTATACAGTCTACCGGGTCACCAGCGTTACAAAAATGAGAGAGAAGTCCCGACTAATATGCTACAGTCTCATTTATTGTCGATAATACCACATTTAAATACCACCTGGAATATCAGTTTGCAGGAACGGGGGCGAAAGATAACTACATTGATTTTAATAGTTCACCTTCTACAAAATTATACCATAGTGCAGAGAATAATCTGGTTGGTATGATTGCCGACTCTCAAAGAATCAGGAAAAGCGATTTTGTTATCTTTTATTTACAACAAAATATTTCACAAGGTATATATGAGGGTAAATTTTATGGAATATTTAAGGCAAAAGAAGATCTGTCATTTTTAGATAATAATGATGAAAAGCAATTTCTCAAAAATGAGTTGGTAAAATCGTTAACTTTTAGGACACTCATCGAACCTTATGAAGTTTATGCCAAAGGGGTTACGGAATGGGAAGCGTTAGATGAAATAAAATATATTCAATCCCCCAATCAAATGCTTTGGAGTTTAATCTATAGGAAATTAAAAGGAAATAGAGGCAACACGATGATAACTATTTATGAGAGCGAACGGCTCTTTAAATTATTACGAGATAAAAATAAAAGGCAGATACTTAATGGACCAAATTTTACTTATGATTTTTCCACACAAGAAATAAGATTAGATAAGGCCGCGCATAAATATACAGGCAGAAAAGAACCAATTGATATCTTGCCAAGGCTAGCGAGAAAATTTAACGAAGGGAAAGCATTTGAAACACATCTACAAGCATATATTATCCAAAATATAGGCAGAAATACAAATCAAAGTTTAGACAATTGTCTGCTTGAGGGTGTAGATTTAGAATGGATTGGCAACGAGGTATCTTGTGGAGTTGGTATGCAGCGAATAGACATTATGTTACCACTTATAAAAAAAGACATAAGAATTGCTATGCCTATCGAATTAAAATCAGTTGAGGCAAATCCAAATAATATTATTCAGTTGCAGAGATATATTGATTGGCTTGAGCAATATTATATCCCCAATAGAATTAGCGACATACAACCGGCTTTAATTACAAAAAAGATAGAAGATAAAAAACAAGTTCGTTATAAAGACATTACCGATAGCTTTAAAAAATTTAACGGAATAAACAGTAAATGCTTGCCTATGAAGTACATTGAATACGGATTAAAAAATAACAAATTGGAATTTAAAGAAGAAAAGTACTAATTTAATTCCACATTCCCTGCCCGAGCAGTAGCTAATAACCCCCCGACCCTGCCCTTTACCCCAACAGGAAAGAACAATATGATTGCCTGGCTTGCCGCGGCTTGTGACGGAGAAAATTACGGAAACCTTTTGCTCTACAAGTTCCCCAAGGACAAACTGGTCTATGGTCCGATGCAGATTGAGGCTCGTGTCGACCAGAACCCAACAATCTCCGAACAGTTAACCCTCTGGGGACAGAGAGGCTCCTCGGTCATTCGCGGCAATCTCCTTGTCATCCCCATTGAGCAATCGATTCTTTACGCAGAGCCACTTTATCTCAAGGCTGAGCAGGGAGAACTTCCCGAATTCAAGCGTATCATCCTTGGTCAGGGGAATAGAGTTGTAATGGGCGAAAGCCTGGATGCTACCCTATCCTCTCTCCTAACAGGGACATTCAAGTTAGGCCCCCACCTACCTCCCCCCTCGAGGGGGGAGATTGAGGATGTTTCTTCTCCTCCCCACTTGCGGGGGAGGATTGAGGAGGGGGGAGAATCTGTATCCGCATTGGTCAGGCAGGCTCTAAACTACTACCAAGCTGGTGTGGAATCCTTAAAAAAGCAAGACTGGGCTAAATACGGTGAGACCCAAAAACTCCTCCAACAAACCCTCCAAGCAATAGAGAAAAGAACCCAATAATCCTGCTCTGCTATAAATCTTCTCCCGGAGAGACTTTTTACCACAAAATTCACATTGATACTTACTACCTACTTGCCTACCGGCAGGCCTACGATATTGGCAAGTTGATTCTCTGACGTTTCATCTAACAACTGGTTTTAGATGAAATATTACTTAATTATTTTATACGTGTTTATTTCAGATTATCTCTGTTTCTTGAGAATACCAAGAGAATATTTGGTTGATAGCCATCATCAATTAGCTTATGAGAAATGACAAAATATCCCTGCGATAATTCAGTAAGGCAATCATTCAGTAAAGGTGGCTTATTTCTTTCCAAAAGTAGAATATGAAGATAATGCGTCCAAGATGAATGCTCTTTTGAAATTGAAAAGGTTACTTTTTTATCTTCTTTATCTGAATGACCTGAAACATCAGTGGCAGAAGATATAAGATCGAAAGAGGCTCCAAAACTAGGAGCTGTCCAAAATACTCCTGAGAATGACTCAAACGACTTAAAATAAGATTCTTCTAACGTCATAAATTTGAGAGTTTTGCCCGATCGAGAGATGTGATGAATCTGGGGCTTTTTTCTCTTTCCTGCATGATATGTCCAATGGGGCGTAAAATCATGTCCTTTAACTCTTATGGGATGAGGAAAGCCGACGATCATGTCTCGCTTCTTCCTGATAGCATAAATCTCAACTGAAACTGATTCACACAGCCAAAAAACTTTTACAAACATTGGCTCCAAACTTGCATTAGATTGTTTGAGAAAATAACGTTGAATTTTTTACTATCATACGATCTTGCCTAACTGTTCATAACTGAACTATTCAAATCGGGCCTTTTTATATAAAGTATTTCGATAGATAGGGTCCTCTGCCGGCGACGGCTTTGCTGTCAAGCCAGTATTATGATGAGTTTATTTATGGGGCAATGAGTTATAGGATGTCTCCTCCTTTACCCTTCTCTCGACATAGTAGCCAAAAATTGTGCGGGGGAGAGGATGGGAATGCCCTATAATTCTTTGAGAGGCTGTAAATGTTTTGTATCCCCAGAGATGAGGATATTGGTATCTAAGACAGCTTTAACTCTTCTACTGCCGGTAGGCATCAACAATATCCTCTACCTGGTCTTTAGTAATTCCGAGATTTTAGCTTTCAGCCTCCCATATCTAAAAATTCTCTTCCACTCCTGCTCTTCAATATACCGCCTCAAGGCTTCTTTGTCTTTTTGTTTTGGTTTCATAGCTTCCACCTTATATTAAATGCTTCATTATTTCAATAAATTCCTTAGCAGATTCTAACGCCTTCTTTGCCTCTTCTTCTGTAGTAAAGAAACTTAAATTATATTGGTCGCTATGTCTTATTTCCCGATAATGATCGAGCAACTCAACCCATTTTTCGTCCAATAATTTCTTCTTAACATACAGCTCTTCTAAATATCGAGCAACACAGGCATGAGATTTCTCTCGATAGCCATCCTTAAATAGAATCGCCCTTGCTGAATGAAACATCGCCAGATATGAAGACAAAACAGCAGAATTATGTGCTCCGGCTCCTATATTCTTTTCTGACTCCTGAAGCCATCTCTTAGCTCTCTCAATAGACCTTTCCGCTTTATCCTTAGATGACGGGGTCTTTCTCAAGAGCCCCTTCTTAATACATTCATTGTAATCAAAGCGCATTTTCTTCTCCATATATTATAATTGATCCAAAACTCAGAGAATGATAAAAAGGAGGGTCGGCTTCCTTTATTTTTTCAATTTTCTCATCGGTTAGAAAAAGGACCCTCAAGTCCCTGAATTTGGTATTTAATTGGCGAGAGAGCTTGGCCAGCTCTTCCTCTTTTGCTACCTCAATCTTTATCCATAAATCTATATCTGACTCTTCTGTATTCTCCCCTTTTACGTAACTCCCGTATAAGCCTGCAGCCTTAATGAATTTGAATCTATTAAATATGTTAGGCTGGAATCTACTAAGGTTAAAAAGAAGCCTTATTGCTTTAACTTTGTAATTATCAGAGATAAAGGGCTTGTTTTTGCGTTCTTTGAGTATGCCCTCCTTAACCAATATTGAGAAATATTTGGAGACCAGACCCTTACTTATGTTGAGCTCCCTGGCCAAAACACTCACACTCAAATGGCCAGTTTGATAAATAACCTTCTCTAAGATTTTTACTCTTTGTCTTGTTGAAAATAGATTTGTCATGTTCATATCTTATAAATTATATGTTCACGTTTCATAAATTTATTGTTCATATTATATAAACAACAGAATTATCTGTCAAGTTCGCCACTTTAATCTACTCAAATTACCACTTCTCCTTAAATTCTCTTCTCATACGCCTCTCTCACCTGAGAGCAGAGCAGGGGGAACTTCCTATAATATCAAGCGGATAATTCTTGGTCAGGCTCTAAACTACTACTAGGCTGGCGTTGAATCCTTAAAAAAGGGTGACTGGGCTAAATACGGCGAGACCCAATATGTCGAAATTTTAGATACAATACAAATACTTGACAAAGTTTATATTTTATATTATAGTAAGTAACGAAATGACTAAAGCCCTCTGATGAGGGCGAATGGGAACTGCTACGGCAGTTCCCTCTTTCTTTTTTTAGCCGAATCATAACTTTTCTACATCACTCAATCCCCGTAATTCGACTTGTGGGGTGACTTGTGGAGTTCTGTAATCGCCAACCTAATCGCCAACCTAATCGCCAACTCTACTGAAGTACGTAATGTAGCGATCTTCCCCTTCCCTGACTTTTAATTACCCCCAGATTTAATAGTTTTTTTATTTCCTTAAGGGCGCCTTCATCTGAAATTTTAAACATACTTCTAACATCTCTATTTGTTATCTTTCCATTCTGTATTACCCATTCAACAATTTTCATCTGTTTCTCGTTAAGAACAATTTGACCTCTTTCTTTTAGTATTTTAATATCTTTGCTAAATCCAATAACTTTATCTTTTACTGCATTTATACTTACCATTACCCCCTCAGTAAAATATTCCAACCACTCTGACAAATCCAATGTATTCTGGTCTATTTTATTTAATGCAGCATAATAATTTCGTCTATCTTTGTCATAATAATCATCTAAAGCGAAGAACCTTTTGACATCAAAACCTCGCTTATAAAGAACTAAAGTCGCCATAATTCTTGCTGTCCTGCCATTTCCATCAATAAAAGGATGGATTCTGGCAATTTCGTAGTGTATCACTCCTGCTTCAAGAACAGAGTCAATTTCACTTGATTCTTGAGAATTAAACCAATCTAAGAATTCTTTTACTAATTTTGGAACTTCTTTTGTAGGTGGAGGAGTAAATACTATCTCGCCTGTAGCTCTATTTACAACATAAACCTGACGATTACGAAATACCCCTTCATCACCAGGATTTTCCAGGGTTTCTTTTGTTACAATTTCGTGAATTTTCAAAAAATCATCCACTTTAAGATTTATTTCCTTAGCAAAATCAGGAATTTTTTCTAAGGCTTCAAGATAATTTAATATTTCCTGCTTATCTTTTCTTCTAACCATAATATCTCTTCCAGCAGCAAGTTCGCTAACCTGTTCAAGAGAAAGTGGATTACCCTCAATAGATGTTGAAGAATGTGCACTTCTCAAGAGAGCCTCTCTTCTTAAAGAAACTTCCCATTTAGGAATTAGTGGAGCATTTATAACTATCGCTCTTGCTTCAGCAATGAGAGTGAGATTTCTAACAATTTTATTTGTATAATGGAAATTTGGTTTAAACATTTTATCTCCTCATTTTTTCAAAAAGACTTTTATTTTTACACTTATTCTTCCGCATAGGATGTTCCCTCCTTTACTCTTCTCTCGATATAGTAGCCAAAAATCGGGCGGGGGAGAGAATGGGAATGCCTTGGAATTTCTTGAGAGGTTGTAAATGTTTTGTATCCCCAGAGATGATATAGCCTGCTTTTGCTTCTAAAGCGCACTCCAGAATCCGATTGTCAGAATCTTTTTCTTTAATCAAAGAGATTTGAACCTTCGGTTTTACCAGCCTGGTAAAATTTCCAATTTCTCCCAAAAGCACGTGTAGAGAGGGTTCTTGAAGAAGCAATTTGTCCCTCAAGACCTTCTCAATTTCTAACTTTATTGCTTGGGGATATGACAATTTCTATCTCTTTCCTTCTTTCCTCGCTACATCACTTATCTGGTAAGACCTCCTTCAATAATATTTACTTCTTCTTGTCAAGCCGCAACATTATCTTCACTCAAGAAATTCCTGATTCCTTCTTTCAACTTACTCACTCTTTCAGCCGTAAGATTAGCAGGAATTTCACGATAGATATCCATAATATCGCCAGCATAATTCTGCAATCGCTCACATAACCTCCGTGCGGTCAGTCTATCGCCCTGCTTAATTTTCAACCTCTCACACCAACGTCGGTCAATGATCAGATTCCATTCCCTCTTTGAAGATGGAGCATCAGGTCTAAAGGATGTATCAATCGTATCCCCACAAAGGCCATTGATATTATGTCTGCATGGTTTGCAGATGTCGTCGGCGCCCAATTCTATTCCTAAAAGGGCATCTCGGTTGCTCAGGATTTGCGCAGCAACAGTATGAACAGCATGCCCATAGGGATGTGGCTCGAATCTTACCTTCCCAGCGCCGAAGGAGGTAATGATATCAACAAAGTGATGTGGCTTTATGTAAATTACATCTTTCATAGATTGCCGTAATATTTTGATAGGGTTCTGTGAGCTTACTGCTCTGGTTTTAGTTGGGGAAAGAGGAGGACCTCTCTGATGGAGGAGGAGTTGGTAAGGAGCATCACGAGTCTATCAATGCCAATGCCAAGACCAGCCGCAGGAGGCATACCATATTCTAATGCCTCTAAATAGTCTTCATCAATAGTTTTTTTAACACCTTCCCTTTCTTCCTTTAGTTCTTCTTCAAACCTCCTCCTCTGCTCTGCTGGATCATTCAACTCGGAATAGGCATTGGCGATTTCTAAGCCTCCAATAAACAACTCAAACCTCTCTACAAGTTTCGTATTGTCTGGTTTGGATTTGGCTAAAGGGGAGGTGGATCTCGGATAATCAAGGATAAAGACCGGATTAATCAGGGCTGGTTGAACCCTCTTCTTGAAAATGTTATCTGCAATTTCAAAACCATTTTCTTTCCCGCTGAGTTCTAAATTCAAGCCTTTAGCAATTTTTTTCATTTTCTTTAAATCAGAAAAATCTTCAAACGAACAATATTCCTTCAAAGACTCCTTTAAACTTATCCTTTGCCAGGGTGGTTTCAGATCGATCTTTTGCTCCTGATAATTAATCTCCTCTTTCCCCAGGATTTCTTTAGCCAGAGAAACAATTAGCTCTTGGGTTAGCTCCATCATCTCCTGATAATCGCCATAGGCCGAGTAGGCCTCAAGCATCGTGAATTCAGGATTATGCAGGGTATCAATTCCTTCATTGCGAAAACTCCTATTAATCTCATAGACCCTCTCCAGTCCCCCAACCAATAGCCGCTTCAGATATAGTTCGGGAGCAATTCTTAAATATAAATCGGTATCAAGCGCCTGATGGTGAGTAATAAATGGTCTGGCCTTTGCTCCTCCAGGAATCTCCTGCATCATCGGTGTCTCTACCTCCAGAAAACCTCTCTCATTCAGGAACTCCCGTATCTTGTCAATGAGCTGGCTTCGTTTATGAAAGATCCTGGGAGTCTCTTCATTGGCGATTAAATCTAAATAACGCTTGCGATACCTGATTTCAACATCCTTTAACCCATGCCATTTCTCCGGTAACGGTCGCAGGGACTTTGCTAAAATTTTGAAGTCCCTTACACGGAGGGTCAGTTCTCCCGTCCTGGTACGGAAAACCGAACCCTCCACCCCTAAGAAATCACCAATATCTATCTTCTTAAAAATTTCATACTTCTCCTCTCCCAAAATATCATTTTTAAAATAGAGCTGCATTTTGCCGGTAATATCCTTGATATCAGCAAAAGCGGCTTTCCCATGACCACGCAAAGCAACAATTCTTCCGGCCATCTTCACCTTGCCTGTATCCTCTTTGATATCGGCAATTTTATGCGTGCAGGTAAACCTTCTGCCATAGGGCTCTATACCGAGTTCCTTTAATTCATCTAACTTTTTCTTTCTTTCAACAATTAACTCGCTTTCTTCCATCTGACACGAAGTGTCATTACGAGGAGCCCGCTCTCTGAGCGGACGACGTGGTAATCTCTCACTTCTCTAAAAAGAGAGATTGCTTCGCTCACGCTCGCAATGACTACATCACTTTTAACTCTGAACTGTTTTTTACTTGACTTTCGGGGGCACTCTCTTAACCTGCACCAAGGAAATGGAATGCTCATCGCTCTTCTGAATTGTAAACAATAGGTCTTTAAACCGGAATTTCTCCCCGGGCTTAGGAAATCTTCCAAGATAGGAGAGAATAAAACCCGCCACCGTCTCTACATCATTCTCTTCTGGAAGCCCCAACTTCAACTCTTCATTTGCTCTTTCTATTTCCATCTTCCCACTGACTAAAATGGTGCCATCTGGCAGTTTCTGGAAGTCTGGTGCCTCTTTCTCCCAGCGGTCAGAAATCTCACCCACAATCTCCTCTAAAAGATCTTCCATCGTTACCAAGCCGGCGGTCCCGCCATACTCATCAATCACAATGGCAATCTGAATCTTCTGGCGCTGGAATTCCCTTAAAAGTTCATTTACCTTCTTTGTTTCAGGGATAAAGTAGGGTGGCCGCATCAGTTCCTTTGCTTCCTGCTCCAATTTTTCTTCCTGCCATTGCTTGAGCAGATCCTTGGAATAGATTATTCCCCCGATCTCGTCGATATGCTCGCGATAGACCGGGATGCGGGAGTGACCCTCCTTTACCATCAAATCCGAAACCTCCTTTAAGGACGCTTCATCTTCGAGAGCAATGATTTCTGTTCGAGGGGTCATCACCTCCCGGACAAGAGTATCACCAAATTCGAAGATAGAGTGAATCATCTCCTTTTCCTCTTCTTCAATCACCCCCTCCTTTTCTCCCACACTAATTACGTCCTTAAGCTCCTCCTCGCTGATGCGGGAGGTCGCAACCAGCACCCGGCCACCAAAGAGCCTGATTATTGCAGTACTTATTCCGGTAAGGAACTTTACCACCGGCAGAAGCAAATAGGAAAGGAAAATCAGGGGTCTAATAAAACGAAGGGAAATTCTTTCGGCACTTTGTTTGGCAAAGGTCTTCGGGGCTATCTCCCCGAAGACGAGGATAAGAAAGGTCATGATGCCGGTAGCAATGGCAACTCCCTTCTGCTGAAACCTCTGAAGAACAATCGTTGCTGCCAAAACTGAGGCCCAGATATTAACAAGGTTGTTACCGACCAAGATTGTGGTGAGAAGTCTATTTGGTTCTTCTAACCACCTGTTAAGAAGCTGGGCTCTCTTCCCATACCTTCCAATAAGTTCCTTAACCCTAAATTTTCCTAAAGAGGTAAGGGCAGTCTCAGAAGCAGAAAAAAGAGCGGAAAAGCAGAGAAGCACAATCAGGGTGAGAATTTGAAGTAGCATATCTTTACCTTATTCTATCCTTTTTTCCTAAAATTGTCAACGTAACTTTCCTCAAAATCCTGCAAAAATGTAGAAAGCAGTTTTTTATTATTTATTCTTTTACCTGTTAGATGACTCAAAGAGGTGCCAGAAAGTTCTGTTAATTGCTCCTCTCGGATATTGGTATTTACTCCTATTCCCAGGAGCAAGAATGCATCCCTTTTCTCCAATAGGATACCGGCGACCTTCCTTCCGTTGATAAGAATGTCATTGGGCAGTTTCATCCGGCTGGATAGCCCCGCAACCTTTTTGATTACTCTTTTTAAGGAAAGTCCGGCTAAAATGGGGATGGGTTTAATTAATCTCTTTCTTGGCCTTAAAATCAAGGAAAAGTAGAGCCCTCCTTCTGGTGAGAACCAAGCTTTTCCCCATCTTCCCCGACCCCTGGTTTGAGTCTCGGCAACAACAACCGTCCCCTCCGGCTCCTCTTTTACTGCCAACTCTCTTCCCTTCTCCATCGTGGAGGAAAGAGAGTGATAATGATAAACCTTCTTCCCAAAAATCTTCTTAACCTCCATTTTTTTCTGTTCTTAATTTAACTTTTGAGTCTTCAACATATTACCATAAAGGTTAAAAATAGGTAAAACATTTTTCTCCAAATGATTAAATTTAACTTTGCCCAATTGTTGAAGGCTGATTTTGGTAAACTACTTAAGAAGAGAAGGCGCTGAAAGGCAAGGCATTCGAAGACCATACCGAAATTTAAGCGAATATTTCACATGGATGAAGAAACCTAAAGGTTGAATAATTTTTAATATTATTTACTTAGTAACAAAAAGAAGTTCCTCAGAGCCATTATTGCTCAACACATATTTATAATTTTTCCTTTTTACCTCTTCTACTTCTCCTTTGTATTTCTTTAGAAGCGCCATAATTTCTGCACCTGAGGGAATTCCATTGCTCCGATAGGATACAACTAAAATGCTATCCTTAAATTTATTAAAAAGTCTATCAAAAGCATTGTGGATAAGATCCTTATCTGCCCAGACTGACTTCTTATGTTTCAGAGATCTATGTTTACTTCTGTAGTTAATTAAATTGCTCCATTGATTATAGTTCAATATCCCTTCCAGAAAATGGTAAAACTCGAAATAATCTACTCCAACCCCTTTAGAAGAGATATAAGGTGTATCAATATAAACCAAATCATATTGACCTTCTATATCAAAAACATCAAGATTAAAGGCTTTTCCTTTCTTTCCATTTGAAAATATACTCTCATTTGCCTCTTCAGCAAAACGGACAAAGTGCACTGGAAAAGGAGTATCCCAAGTTATCTTATTGCCAAAACTCCTTTTTACATTAGCCATACGGATGTAAAGATTCCTGCGATGAAACAGATTATAGGGTCGTTTTATGATACAGGCCTGAAAAAGGGCATAATAAGCTAAGGCTTTTTTATAGATGCTCTCCAATAACTCTATATTTTTAATAACCATATCCAGCCAGGCATTCTCCTCGTCGGTAAAGTAAATATCCCGGAATGTTTCTTGAATAAAAACAGGATATTTTATATCAGGATGTTTTTCGAGTAATAATCTTAAATCTTCAGAAGTTAAGGTCTGATTGTCATTTTCAATCAGGGCTAAGCCTATGTAATAATTAAACTTTAAGATGTCATTGCAGAACACCTGTTTGCCTTTGGTTTTAAGCATATAGGCAACACAACCTGTTCCTCCAAAAGCATCCAAAGCACTTTCGAAGTCAAGATGTTTTATATTTTGCCAGACCCACTCTACCAATTTCAACTTACTGCCTTGATACCTGGTTGAAGGGAATTGAAAGGTAACCGAAGGCTGTTCAATCTCAGGGAAGGGAAGGGTTGTTTGCAAAGATTTAAAACCTAATTTACCTTTTGCTTTTAAATGTTTCCTTATCTCCTCCAGAGGTAGATACTGAACCTGGAGTTCACGAATAGTAGATATAGTATTTAGAGATTCTTCCGAAAAAAGTCTATATCCGGCGGGGGTTACTTTCTGGGGATGGATAAGTTCTTTATTCACATAATAATTAACGGTGCTGATTGGTATCCTCGCTTTTTTAGCAAATTCCCCAATCTTATAAACCCTTTTTCTCTCCATCAAAATAAAAAGGTAATAGTTAAGATTTTCCTGAAATAATATTTTACTCTTTCCTTAAACCTTGGCATTGCGCCTAACGTTTCCAGCATAAAAGAAGTTTTTGCGAAGCAGAATTTGGATGAAGCGAAGTGAGTCGTATATGCTGTGTTATCGGAAATTTTGCGATTATTATCATACAATCTCAAATAATGTTTTTTGCTTTTCTATCTCGACTTTTTTATTTCTTTTTATCTCTGCAAATTTACCATCCAATCTTTTTAATATAACATTATAATATTCCTTTGATATCTCCATTGTTATGAAATTTCGTTTCAGTCTCTTGGCAACTGCCACAGTTGTTCCTGTTCCTCCAAAAGGATCCAAAACTAAATCACCCTTATTAGAACTTGCTTTTATTATTAGCTCTAATAAATCTTCAGGCATCTGACAGGGATGTTTTCCTATACGTTCTTTAAAAGTGCCACAAATTCTTGAAAATTGCCAAACATCATCAGGAATCTTTCCTAAAGGATTTGCT
>DAOVGU010000249.1 GCA_030672255.1 bacterium | reverse complement strand
GTTTATTATATTTAAAGGCATGAGCAGAAAGTCCAACCTTACCTTTTTGCCACTTTTCTTTAAGAAAAGATATATCCTTTTTATCTATTTCATCGATAAAGAGGCTAACGTGCGGAATGTAACCGTAATTATTAAAAGTATCTAGATACTTGAAATGGTGAGCACCAGAGGCATCATCAATTTGAAAAGTTACAAAAGGAGGCATTGCCTTCATTGCAAATGGTTTCTTAGCGACCCAGACAATAGACTTCCAGAAAATATCATCAAGGCCATTTGCATGACCAAAAACCTGATTAAGCCAGATTTTAGGGGAAAGAGTAGATTGAACGATGCGACCTTTTCCATATTGACGGATGATAAGTGCTGGCAAGTTTTCTTTGGTAGAAATTAAAATTTTACATTCCTTGAGTAATTTTTTCTTATCTACTTTTACTACTTCTATTGGTTTATTAAATTCTTTTTCTTCTCCTCTTTCTTTAAACTCTGTAATATAGTGTTTGTTAGTAATCGTCTTTACCCCTTTAGTAGTGGAGACAGGCCACATCTTTTCTCGTGAAGAAGAAATGAGGTTCTGCAAAACCTCCGGATATTCCTGCCAAAAACCATCAAAATTAACAAGCCCAACTCCATTTTTGATGCTTTGAACAATAGCTTTGGCTTCGGGAAGAGAAAGAGATTTACCTAAATGTTCCTGAGGGATAAAAAGTTCACTATAAGAGGCAATTTCCCTTAATGAGAACTTCCTTTTTCCTAAATCAAAAATTTCATAAGGAATCCCAAAATGGTCCAAAGCAGAAAAGGTTGTTTCCTTGAGAAAAAAATAGTTAATCTTATCGGAACTATCTACTAATACCAGAACAGAACAATTTTCTCTTTCAGCCATTTTTATTATTCTCCTTAATTATTTCCTAAAACTTCTTTCACCGCGAACAAAAGATAATCTATTTCTCTCTGACTATATCCTGGATAAAGTGGCAATCCCAGAGATTCCTTAAAGACCTCCTCTGCCACCGGACATTCTCCTTTTTTGTATCCCCTTTCCTGAAAAACGGTAAAGAGATAAACCGGTAGATAGTGGATAATCGGTTTGATTTTGTAATCGTGGTATAACTTCTCAATAAATTTATCCTTGCTGAATCCGACCTCTTTCTCCTTAAAGAGAACATTGTAAATATGATAAACATGCTTAATGTCTGGATTTTCATAAGGAGGAATAATACCTTTAATTTTCTTTAAATTTTTTGTCAAATAATACGCTATTTCTCTTCTTCGCTCAGTTATTCTGTCCAGTTTTTTTAACTGTACTAAACCAAATGCCCCCTGAACTTCGGTCATGCGAAAATTGTTAGAGATGGCAACCACATCATAATGCCAGGGCTGCCAATAATTTTCTTGATTAGTATACTTTTTAACCCCAAAACTCCTCAGTATCTTTGCTTTTTCAGCAAAATCTTTATTATTAGTGGTAATCATTCCCCCTTCTCCTAAGGTAGTCATATTCTTTTGGGTCTGAAAACTGAAACAGGTAATATCACCGATAGAGCCAACTCTCTTTCCTTTATATTCTGCTCCAGGGGTATGGGCAGCATCCTCTACTACATAAAGGGAATGTTTTTTTGCAATTTCAAGAATTCTATTCATATCGCAGGGTTGCCCGGCATAATGGACCGGATAAATCGCTTTTGTTCTGGATGAAATCTTTTCCTCTATCTTTTCCGGATCAATATTAAAGGTATTCTTTTTGATATCAACAAAGATAGGCTTGGCACCTATTTCCATTAGGGAAGTAGCGGTGCTGACATGGGTATTGGGAGGAACAATTACTTCATTGCCTTCTTTTAGACCTAAAATCTTGCCACTGATTAATAGTGCTACTCCACAGGAACTAACGGCAATGGCATATTTTGCATCCACATATTGAGCAAATTCCTTTTCAAATCTTTCAACAAGTTTGCCTCCTTTTAGTTCCTTTCTTTTTTCAATGCTCTCTTTGATTACGTCAGTAACCGCTTCTAATTCTTCTTGCCCCACAATTGTTCCTAAACCAGGCCAGGGAAGAGAAATTTCTCCTTTCTTAAAATTGCTCTTCATCTATTTTTATCCTCCTTTTCGTTTTTGCTGATTTGTAAATTGCTTCCATCATCAGATTAACCTTGATTCCATCTTCTCCGGTAATAAGGGGTTTGCTTCTATCTTCAATTGACGCTACAAAGTTTTCTATTAAAGGAAGATGGGTATTATGACCTCGCGGGAGATGAAATTCTTTTTCTAATTTATCATCAGAGTTATACCAGGAGAGTTTATCTTCATTTAAAGGGCTGGCAATAATTTTGCCCTTTGTACCGTAAATCTCTAAATCATCTACTTTGTTCTTAATTCCCCAGGAGAAATTGACTATTGCTTCTGTATACTTTTTAAATTTTATTAAAACAGAAATAGTATCCTCTACTGGATAAGGTAAAACTATTCTATCGGAAAGAGCGGTTATCTCTTCAGGTATTCCAAAGAGATAAAGAAGTAAATCCAGTCGGTGGCTCCCAATGTCCATCAATACCCCTCCTCCACTCTTTTCCTGATTCATC
>DAOVGU010000007.1 GCA_030672255.1 bacterium | reverse complement strand
CGTTTTCTCCTACTTCACTGTCATAACCATACGGCTTTGCCATGATAAACTTATGGGCATTAGCTGTCTTTGATGCTTTAATTACCTCTAATCTTGTGGCTTCAGGTTTCGCATAAGAGATATTTTCAGCAATTGTCCCGTTAAAGAGGAAAGTATCTTGCAATACCACTCCAATCTGCCTTCTCAAATCTGCATAACGAATCTTCTTGATATCTATCCCATCAATAAGGATTTTCCCTTCATCAACATCATAGAGCCTGCAGATAAGGTTTATTATTGTGCTTTTACCGGTTCCACTACGTCCAACCAGTCCAATCATCTCTGTAGGCTGAATAACTATCTTAATATCTTTTATTATTGGTTTGAACTTATTGTAACCAAAACTCACATTTCTAAATTCAATCTTTCCTTTAATCTCTATATGCACAGCATCTGGAGCATCCTGAATCTCCGGCTTGATATCAATAACTGCAAATATCCTGTCAGCCGCACTTAGGGAACTACCTATCATCCGGGTGAATTGGGCGAGGACAAAGATAGGCCGATAAAACATCATGAGGTATCCTGCATAGGCCACAATAGTCCCTAAGGTCATCGCCCCGGCAAAGACAAATCGTCCTCCTACATACCAGACAACTACAGTTCCAGACATAATTAAAAAATTCAAAAACGGAAAATATGTAGCCCACTTTTGCTCTAAAAGAATCCCTGTATTTCGGAAGTCACTACTTTTTTGATCGAATTTTTTCAATTCAACTTTCTCCTGCCCGAATGCTTTTACTACACGGATCCCTGAAAGGGTATCACTTGCCAAAGCATTTAATCGGGAACGAGATTCAAAGAATCGATGGAAAAATATTCCAAGTTTCGGAAATGACCATTTTATAAACCATATGGCACCAAATATAGGTATTATTACGCACAGGGTAAGTCTCCAATTCAACGCAAAAAGAAGAATACCTACACCTAATAGAGTCAACCAGGTTTCCATAATTATCGGTAGCCAATCGACCAGAAATCTTCGTAGTTCATTAGTATCCTGAGTAACACGAGCCATTATCACCCCTGTCTGTCTTTTATCATAATAAGAAAGGGATAGTTCCTGTAGTTTCTGATAGAGCATCCCTCTGATATCATAAACTGCTTTATATCCTACAAGAGCTGATACCCGAGCCTGTAAAGCGCCAAAGAACATCTGCCCGGCATAGGCCAAAAGTAATGCTAAGGATAACGGTCCCAAAAGCCAGGCGTTCTTCAACGGTTTTAGAATGTCGTCTATAAATATTTTACTTATCCACGGTGTAGCTAAGCCAAATAGCGTAACCAGTATCATAAATATAAATATTAGAAAAAGATGTCTAAGGTATTTCTCGGTGAAGCGAATAAGTCTAAGAAATACCTTTCTCTTCTTTATACAGTGGGGACAACTTCCCAAATCTTCCGGTATTGGTTTACAACAGTGCGAGCAATATTTTATCTTTTTTTCCGTACTTTCCTTCTTTATTCTGCCGTCTTTAATTAAACTTTCTATATTTTTAGCAACGAGAGCAAATTCGCTTGCCTTGGCATTTGAGTAAAGTATCGGACGATAAATATCCTTATCGGTCTCAACCTCCAAAAGACCACCGCCAACCATATTAACGGCAGCAACATGGGTAATTTTCCTTATCGGAAGTTCAAAAATAGGCTTATAGTCTTTGTTTAAACCCGAGATTGTAAGGAGGGTATCGGTGGTAACTACCAGCCACTCCTCCCCAAATTTCCCTCCCGAAGTCAAATCTGTGGAAAGAGCCAAAAGTACTTCTTGGTTTGGCAGCTGTTTGCTTATTAATTGAGCCAACTTATCCGGTAACTTTTCCATATCAAATATAGATAGTTAATTCTTTTGTTTAATTATCTGTTTTTAGTAATTGTTTGTCAAAAAAACAGGAGGATAGTACAAAAATGAATCTATCCCCCGAGTATTACTACTAAAGATAGTGTAGAGTACAGTGGCGCAATTTATCGGGCAAAACTTTGAAATTCCATGCAATAAAATAAGGGTATTCCCAAAAACCCGATTAGAAATACCCCGTATTAAATACGGGGCTAACCGGATAACTTTAAAGAAAGGAGGAAGCTGACGAAGTCATTCTGAGGTATTAGCCGAAGAATCTTATCTGTAGCATGAGACACTTCATGTCTCAGATTGCCACAGCCTTCGGGTTCGCAATTTCTTCATGGGATTGCCACCCCTGCTCACTACATGCAGGGGCAGGCCTCTACTTTCGCAGAAGCAGATTAAACTGCCTGAGGCAAACTTCTCGCAATGATATTTCTGTGTAACTAATAAAATGCAAGTATCTGCAGTTTTTCCATCTGCACATTGGTGGGTTCTCGGCATTCTTATATGGTTGCACACCCAAAGGAAATTGTTCTCCTCCAGGGACATCAAATCCTACATATAATCCCTTAATTTCCTTGCTTTTAGCCCACTGCATTCCTTACCAATAAACCTCTTTCAAGCCATACATTTTTCTCTTTAACAAACTTATCATCTCTATAAACTAAACATTCTGATATGGCAACAGGAAGGCCTTGGGCAAATAACGGATGCCAACTATCCATAATTGCCCAGTGCAAATGTGGCATATGAGGGCACTTGCCACCCGCTTTACATAAAAATTGACTTTGTTTTACTTTTTCGCCAGGTTTTGCAGCAAGGGTACGAGCTATAATATGAGCAATCTGCGAGAATTCATCGCTTCCATGGTCTATCATAAAACTCATCTGTCTATCATCGTGCGCTTCTCTTGCCGCCTCTATTGCTGCGACAAAAGATGAATCATCTATTGAGCCGGAACGAGTCATAATAACACCATCAGCAGGTGCAATAATATCCACTCCATAAAAGTAATGTTTTAAATAATCATTGGCATCAGGATTAAGTACTTTAAAGTACTCCTTCTTTTCCCACCACCGTGGCATTTCGTAATCGGGGACATCCTCTTTCTGTCCTCTTCTCAAACGTAGTTTGAAAACTTCTGCGGCTGACATTCCAATATGACATTTCTTATAGTCATCAGGATAAATGATGTCAAAATCCCATGCCCAGCGAACACAAGGCGCTATATAATAATGACAGGAACGCATATAACCTTCGGCTGTACGTTCTTTACCCCCATCCGTTACTAACCAACAATCCTTAAAAGGCAAAATATATTCATTTTTTGGAATATAATCACCTGGTTCTATATATTTACCAGAGTATTCGTTCTTCTTATCTCTTTTCAAGCGGCTTTGAATAAGTCTTCCAATGCTTCCATAGTCCATCAATTTTTCTACTTCGTTCTTTGAAAAGAAGTATGGCTTTTTCTTATCTACCGGGATAGCCAAATCATTTAAAACAGCCTGTTCAATTAATTTACTTGGCACATTGATTTTTTTGGCTAATTCTTCAATCGAGATATGTTGCATCCTTTTTTCTATGGTATCACCGCCTTCCTGCACCTTCCTGAAAATATTCAACTCCTCGCTCAAAACTTTCCTTGGTGCACAATTTTGCTATTTTTTCTAAAGTTAAATTCATAGTATTACTTTGACCCATATATAACAAATAATCCTTCAGAAATATCATTGGCATGTATCTTTTTGTTAAGTACTATCTTTTAAATTCACCATTTGTAATTGAATCTCATGGAACCCTGCTTTTAAAAAGAGATTCTGAAGATATCTTATATCTTGAAGTCGCCATCTCTGCTTGTTACCAAGACTAAAATATGTCTTGGACATTATAGTATCGTAGTATTTTCCTAAAAGATTCCATTGTTCTTCTGTTAATCCAATTTTTGCATCACGCCCATCTGATTTTTGCCCATAGCGATTACAGAAATACTCAAATGATGCTTTTCCTGGTTTGGAATGCGGTTGAAGAACTATATTGTTGTGCTACAATAGTTGGGTAAAAGAGGTAATAAGATATCATGTCTCTCAACGAATTTAAATTCCATTTAGAATCAAGATAGTTATTTTTTACCAAAACATCTATTGCGCTATTTATATTTTTAGGAAACAGCAAACCATACTTTTGTGCATAATCTGGTATTGAATTTAGGTCAAAATCAAAGAGTGACCTTTTTGAGAATCTAACAGAACGAATATCTCTGGTTCTACAATCTTTCGCCATCTAAATGTGAACGCTGAGGACGCGAAAAACCTCGTTTATTGAGGTGAGACCGGCAAGAATCTTCTTTATTCCCGCCTGTTTTAGGGTAACCATTTCTCTTTTTATTGCCTCTTTTCTAATTGATTCTATATCTTCATTTGCACCAATCATATCCTTAATTTCCTTATCAGGGATGAAGATTTCATAAAGAGCCATTCTGCCGTGATAGCCGGTATTATTACATTTAGAGCATCCTTTAGGACGATATATAGAAATCTTTTTAGAGGAGTCTAATCCTAATTGCTTATATTCCCTTTCTGTTGGATTATATTTCTCCTTACATTCCGGGCAAAGGATTCTTACCAACCTCATCGCAATTATTCCTGCTAAGGCTTGAGCAATAAGAAATGGTTTTACTCCCATATCAGTCATTCTTCTGATAGTAGAGATAGCACCCTTTACATGGAGAGAACTCAAAACTAAGTGGCCGGTTATTGCGGTTCGAAGAACCATCATTACTGTCTCTAAATCCCGAATCTCCCCGACCATAATTACATCCGGGTCACTGCGCAGAACCGACCTGAGAGTCTCAGCAAAGGTAAGTCCAATCTGAGGCCTGATGGGAATCTGGGTAATTCCCTCTAAAAGATATTCTACCGGGTCTTCAATGGTAGTGATATTAATCCCTTTTTCCTTTTTAATCTCGTTAAGGATAGAATAAAGAAGGGTTGTTCTTCCCGAACCTGTAGGACCTGTAGTCAAAATAAGGCCATTTGGCTTCTGGTATAATTTTTTCATCAAGGAAATCTCTTCGGGTGTAGTAATTTCCTTTAAAGAAGAAAGCATCAACGAACGGTCAAGAACCCGAAGAGTCATCTTCTCGCCAAAGATAGCAGGTAGGGTACTAACCCTTAAATCAAGTTTTTTTCCTTTAAATTCCATTAAAATTCTTCCATCCTGAGGAAGTTTCTTCTCGGCAATATCCATCTTAGCCATTATCTTTAGGTGACTGATGAGAGAATGACCTTTCTCTTTTGGCAATTCTCTAATATCCTGGATAACCCCATCAATTCTGAACCTAATCCTTATTTTTTCCTCCTCAGGAAGAATGTGGATATCGGACGCTCTTTTGGAAACAGCCTCAGAGATAATATCATTTACTAATTTAACGATTTCGGCATTCGGCTTCGGCTCTGCAAATTTAATCGGTGTTGGTTCATCGGAAACATAAAGAACCGCACTCTCTCCCTTTTCAAACCACTCGGCAAGTTTCAGCAGATTTGTATCTAAAATACCTCTCTGCTCTCCAGCGCGTATAATGTCAAGAAAGGAATCGGAAAATAACTCTGGATACTTGGAAAATGCTTTGGAACAAGATTCCCCCCTTTTTTTGACATCATCTTTAATCTGAGGAATAACTTTGCCTACATCGCTGCCTTCCATCTCCTTGGCAACGACATCTAAAGTTTGAAGAAGCGGTATTCCCGCGTTTATTAAATGCCCGACTTTATTGCAGAATATTCCTAATTCCTTTCTTAACTCTTCTTCTATTTTTTTCATTTTTCGTTTCCTCCTTCTGCTATCCTATACACGGAACTCCTCAAAAAGTTCCATTTTAATCTCCGGCTCTTTCTCGTATGGCTCATAATGACTGGCTTCCTTTTTTCTGAGCCACTCATCAATACTCTTTTTTCTGAATCTTAATTGGTCACCAATCTTAAAGGAAGGAATCTCCCGCAAACAGCGCCAGATAGCCTCTACCGAAATCTGAAGATAGGAGGATAGATCCCCTATGGTCATAATTTCAGGATGTGGTTTTTCTATCTTTTCTTTAATTTTCCCTAAGGTTTGAGATAGCTTTTTTAAGATATCTGATTCTGAAGAAATATTTAATTTCTCTTTTAACCTTTTTTCAAACTGAGATGATAGTTTAATCTTTGGGGGTTCTTTAAGCAAAGAGGAAATTTTCTGAAGCTTTTTTAATTCGTTACTACAGACAGAGCATTTTTTTAGATGTTCCTCAATCTCTCTTTTTTCTTCTGCTGTAACTTCTCCATCCAAATATGCCGAAAGAATGATTTTTCTATTTTCGCAGTTCATAACTCCTCCTCAATTAAATCCTTTAACATTTCTTTTAATATCTCCCTTGCCCGGAAGATACGGCTTCTGACTGTTCCTATTGGGCAATTTAGGATTGAGGCAATTTCCTCATAATTTAAATCCTGATACTCACGCATGATAATGACCGAACGTAGATGCTCAGGAAGCAAAGAAACTGCTTTTCTTATCTTTTCTATCCGTTCTTTTTTTATTAAACTCTTCTCTGGTGAATCTTTAGAACTGGGAATAGTTTCTTCTAAAGTTATTTCTTCATTGATTTTTTGCGAAAGACTTACTAGAGGATGGCTTTTAATTTGCCTGATTCTATTAAGGATAAGATTCATCGCTATTTTGTAGAACCAGGAGGGAAAGGAGCGATTTGTATCATAATTTGGAAGATTTTGATAGACCCTGATGAATGTTTCTACAGCAACATCTTCTGCTTCTTCCCTATTTCTTAAAAAACGATAAGCAAAATTTACCACTTTATCCTTATAGCGAAAGACAATTTTATCAAATGTTTCTTTATTGCCTTTCTGAAATTGAAGCGCTAATTCCTCATCAGAAATTTCCATCCTCCAATATACCCATACACAAAAATTTCAGAAAAGTTTCATTATTCAAATTTTTATGCTTCAATTGGATTCAATTTAATTTCCCTTCCCCCTCTCCTCATTCCTCCCCCTCAAGGAAGGGCTCCCATCCGGTGGATGGGAAAGAGGAGATAGGTGGGGGTGAAATTTAAAAAAATTATTGATAGCGAAGGGCTTCCACAGGGTCAAGAGAGGAGGCTTTTTGAGCTGGGTATAGTCCGAAAAATAGCCCGACAATTGTGGCGAAAAGAAAAGGAAGGATAATTGCGCTGATGGGTACGGTGAAGACCCATTTGCCCAAAAGAGAGATTCCCGCAATGGCGGATAACGCTAGAACTCACCCGTCTGAAACGAACGCCAGCGAGTTTCAGGTCGGGTGCAGTGACTTGTTAGCATCAGATATCTTAAGATGAAGCTTTTTCTAGACGTTCTGCTACCCAGACTTTGATGATGGACTGTCGAGGAACACCCAGACGTTTTGCTTCTTTATCTAAGAAGTGGATCATCCAGAGAGGGAAATCTACATTCACTCTTTTCTGCTCTTGCTCAGGTCTTCTGGCTTTTGATACATCTAAGTATCCGGAAATATCCTTGCCACCATCAAACCTCTTGTCAAATTCACTAGCTTTCATAAATATCAATCTCCTCCTTTCTGGATCGTCGTACCGAGATAATCCTTATCTTTTCACCCCGATAAGTAATGACTGCTGACCAATATTTCCCCGAAGCCTTACCAATTACCACGAATCTTGGCTCATCGCTGGTTTTTGCAGGAATTTCAATCAAGTCAGGATCATCCCATAGCGCTTGGGCTTCGACGAAATCGATTCCATGCTTTTTCTTATTGCTCCCGCTCTTATCGGGATCAAATTCAAGTTCCATGATATAAATATTATACCATGCGGGTATGTTATGTCAACCCCAATAAGATATTTTTCGTGATTCTAACGCTAGAACTCACCCGACCAAAAAGTGCCAGCTTTTTAGTCGGGTACAGTGATTTGTTAGCATCATTTATAAATCGTTTGGTGTTAAATCCGTATGTTTGGCGATACGAGCAAGCATATGAGGTCATATCTCTTCCTTATCGTGAAATGCAAAAATATAATCCGTCCATCCTGGCCTGGAAAGAACTCTGTGTGAAGTCCTATCGTGACGCTTGATGCTCCAACCAATACGCAATAGTGCTGACAGCACACGATGTGCCTTTGTAGAAGGCCACTGACTCATGCCGGCACCGCAAAGAGTTCATCTAATTCTGGAATTGACTCTCCGTGTTCCAGCCGATCTGCTATTACACGAAGAGCCAAAGCTTCCACTTTGGAAATTGCCTCTTCGCGACTTTGACCATACCCCATCACACCAGGTAAATCTTTAACTTCTGCTATCCAGCGGCCGTCACCTTCAGGTTCTATCTCAATATGCATCTAATCACCTCCAAGAATAAATTTTAATTGTCAAATCTAATTTTGATGCTAACGTAAAAATCAGCGATTGGAAAACGACGCGCAGCGGCGGTTTCCAATTCGCTGGATTGCTTGGTTGTGTGTTAATTTATTCAAAAATAGTTTTCCATTAATCTATCTACCCACTCAGGTACACTTGGTGAATCTATTCTATCATATTGCGGGTAATATGGTTTTATATCTAAAATAGGTGTGTCATTTATGGCATCGAGTCCTTTAACTTCAAGACAATCGTTCCCAACACTCATAATTTTTACTGCTGTAACACCTATAGGATTTGGTCTATTTTTTGCCCTTTGGGATAGTATGCCTACCTTAGGCATACTATCTAAGCCTTTGGGACGACGTCGAAGATGCTTTTCTTTTTCATAGTGGGCTTGGTGAAGATATGTTACAATTATTGCATGTGAAAAATTTTCAAGTCCAGATAACGCTCCTGTGTATTCGGGTTGTAATATAATACGTGATGTTATTTCTCCCCAATTTTCATCCATTCTTTCCGTTACTGATGAAGATACATATCCGATTGGTTTCAGTTTAATTTCATTCATAATTTTTTTACACATATATTATACAGCCTAAATACTTCGACGAATACTGCATTTTGCGCAGTATAACCTCCCTCAATATTTTGGGCTATTAGCCTTTTAAGTATAATTTTAACATATCGTTGCGTTAAAATAAATGCACCGTATTGAATCATCTAAAATGTAACCCTACGGCAATCGTTAAATCATATATAATGTAACCCTAAAAAGGAGGGTTACATTATGGACAGAGGTGCAAGAATGCAGTACTTAAAAAGTATTTATCAGAGACACCAGCCATCATCGGCAAAGCTAACTTCCAGATATTCTTGCGTAAGCCACCTTCAATAAGTTGAGAATTTATCCTTCTTTCCCTCTTCATCATTTTATTAAAATTTTCAGGTCATCTTTGGAAAAAACTGTTCTTTTCTTAGTATGGATAAAATGGAGATTAGGTATAGAAATGAAAAAACTCTGCTTATGAATTTATAAATTTAATATTGCCTTAAGCGCAATGTTTATTTCTGAAAGGAATTTTTCGGTAAGCGTTCCTGCTTTTCTAATAAGGCGATGCTTGTCAATAACTCGTATTTGTTCGCACAGAATTATTGAATCTTCTGGAAGGTTACTTTCTCTGGCGGGAATAAAAACATGGCTGGGTAAAATTTTCCGTCGTATCTTTGTGGTAAAAGGCACGATGATGGTATGTGGACTGTGGGGATTAGCACGGTCAGTTTGGACCACGAGAACAGGTCTTAATCCTGATTGTTCCGTTCCTATAGTGGGAGAAAGATCTGCCCACCAGATTTCACCTCTTTTTACTTCCACTGAATGTTACCCTTGGCTAATTTTTCTTCATAGGAACTTAGTTGCTTTAAATAATCCCCCATACCTGAAAGAGCTTCAGTTTCTTTCTGGAAATTTTCTCCAAGAATGGTTACCATCACCTTTACAGGGTGGTCTAACACTTCTTTTTCCTCAGAGAGTTCAATCTTTCCATCCGGATATAAAATTCCTTGCAATGTTCTATACATTTTTTCCTTTTAGATTGATTATATCAGATTACAAATAAAAAATCAAAATAAGATTTATTATATCTCTTCTGATGTTGACTCAATGCTTATCATTCCTGCCCCTCTGTTTGTCATTCCTGGGGAAGCAGGAATCTAATAATGGATTCCCGATTACTAATCTCGGGAATGACAACAGAGAAAAAATTACTGATAGCGAAGGGCTTCCACAGGGTCAAGAGAAGAGGCTTTTTTGGCCGGGTATAGTCCGAAAAACAGCCCGATAATTGTGGAGAAAAGAAAAGGAAGGATAATTGCGCTAATGGGGATAATAAAGGTCCATCTGCCCAAAAGAGAAATTTCTGCAATAACGAATAACACTGGAACTCACCCGTCTGAAACGAACGCCAGCGAGTTTCAAGTCAGGTGCAGTGACTTGTGGTAAAAGACACGATGATCGTGTGTGGACTTTGGAGAAAAATCTGCCCACCAGATTTCACCTCTTTTTACTTCCACTGAATGTTACCCTTGGCTAATT